>DASZJH010000109.1:0-11112 GCA_035948375.1 Chthoniobacterales bacterium | reverse complement strand
CGGCGCTTCCGGGCTGTGCAAAAAAACCAGGGCCATTCCGTCGCCCACCGGCAGTCGCACCAACCGTCCAGCCACTTCCGCGGCGCGAAAGCATTCGGTGCTGCGCACAATCTGACCCAGTTGCTCCTGCAGCTCACGCTGGTGATTGATCAAAAGCTTCGAGTAACCGACCACGTCCATGAACAAGACATGGCCAATCTCCAGCTCAACCCCCGGTGCCGAATCGGTCGACATTCGATTGTCGATCTTTATCGCGCTTTGTCCGGCGCAGTCAATTCTGGGGGCTGACTTTCAGCCAATAACGCGTGATGCTAGATTGTCGGATGCCCTTTCAGCTTGAATCCCACTACAAACCGCGCGGCGACCAGGGGCAGGCGATTGCCAAGCTGATCAAGTCGGTAGAAGCGGGCAACCGGCACCAGACCCTTCTCGGCGTCACCGGTTCGGGCAAAACATTTACCATCGCCAATGTGATTCGTGAGCTGGATCGGCCCACGCTGGTGATTTCGCACAACAAGACCCTAGCGGCGCAACTTTACTCCGAGTTCAAGCAGTTCTTCCCCAAAAACGCAGTCGAATATTTCGTCAGCTATTTCGATTACTACCAGCCGGAAGCGTATATCCCGCGAAGCGACACCTACATCGAGAAGGACTCGTCCATCAACGAAGAGATCGAGCGCTTGCGACTGTCTGCGACGAGCGCGCTGCTCTCGCGCCGGGACACGATCGTGGTGGCGAGCGTCTCGTGCATCTACGGCGTTACGTCGCCGGAAGATTACGAGCGAATGCTGCTCACGGTGAAGCGCGGTCAGCACACTTCGCGCGAAGCGGTGCTCGGGCGGCTTGTCGACATGCTCTACGACCGCAACGACATCAACTTTTCGCGCGGCAAGTTCCGGGTTCGCGGTGATGTCGTCGAAGTTTATCCCGCGACAGCCGACGAAGAAGCGGTGCGACTGGAATTTTTTGGAGACGAAATCGACGCGCTGACACGCTTCGACCCGCTCACGGGGCATGCACGCGAGTCGCTCAATCTGATCACGTTTTTTCCGGCGAAACAATTCGTCACGCCGGCAGACAAGTTAAACCGAGCGCTGCAAACCATTCGGGTCGAGCTCGAGGACCGGATCAAGCTGCTCGAATCACACAATAAACTCCTCGAGGCCCAGCGGCTTCGCATTCGCACCGAGTACGATCTCGAAATGCTGCAGGAGATGGGGTTTTGCAATGGCATCGAAAATTACTCCCGGCATCTGTCCGGACGGCCACCGGGCTCCAAGCCCTACACAATTGTCGATTTTTTCCCCAAGGATTTTCTGGTCGTTATCGACGAATCGCACGCCACAATTCCGCAGATCGGCGGAATGTACGAAGGCGATCGTTCGCGCAAAACCGTGTTGGTTGATTATGGATTCCGATTGCCGAGCGCGCTCGACAATCGCCCTCTAAACTTTAACGAGTTCATGAAGGCGACGAATCAGCTGATCTACGTCAGCGCGACGCCGGCCGAATTCGAAATTCAAAACAGCGTGGTGGGAAACAAAGGTTACGTACCGCACCGCCGCCAGCGCATCGGCGAAATGGAGCTCGTCCCATTTGTTTTGCCGGGAAAAAATCGCTCACCCAATGGCGAAGTGCAGATCTCGCGGACTGATGAAGCGCCTGATAAGTTCGACGCGCACACGCCAGGCGCACCGCTGGTTGTCGAACAAATCATCCGGCCGACCGGTCTGCTCGATCCGAAGATCACGATTAAGCCGCTCAAGAACCAAATCGACGACACGATCGAGCTTTGCCGGCGGCGAGTGGAAAAGGGCGAGCGCATCCTGATCACAACGCTGACGAAACGCACCGCCGAAGATCTGGCGGACTATCTGCGCGACGTTGGTTTGAAGGTTCGATATCTCCACAGCGACATCGACACCATCGAGCGTGTGGAAATTTTGCGCGGCCTGCGTGCCGCCGATTTCGATATTTTGGTCGGGATCAACTTGCTTCGCGAAGGTCTCGACCTTCCCGAAGTCTCGCTGGTCTGCATTTTGGACGCCGACAAGGAAGGATTTTTGCGAAGCCAAACCTCTTTGATTCAAACCGCTGGGCGCGCCGCGCGCCACGTCAATGGCGAAGTAGTGTTGTTCGCCGACATCGTGACTCAAAGCATGGAAGGATTGATCTCGATCTCAGAATATCGCCGCGCAAAGCAAATCGAATACAACGAGAAGCACGGCATCACTCCGCAAACCGTCCGGCGCGCGGTTCAGGAAAGTCTGCACACCATTCTACGTGGACGCGAAATCGAATCGTCCGTGATCCGCGAAGCCGGGGGCAATTTCGATCTGACCGAGTTGCTGCGCGAGCTGGAGGAAGAAATGCAACACGCTTCGGCCAATCTCGAGTTCGAGCGAGCGGCGTTACTACGGGACCAGATCATGGAAGTGAAAAGCGGCGCCGGAATCACGAAAATCGAACCGAAACGGCGGCCGGTGAAGTACACGCGCAATTCCGGACGACGACGCTCGCGGGTTTAAGTGCGTTCTCGCACAGAACTCGCTTCATCGAACAGCCGTGCGTTGGCTGTCGATCCTAGTACTATCGATCTTGTGCGCGGTCACGTCGTACGCGCAGATCAACGAATCAAGTTCGTTGCAAGAAGTTGAGTTTTCGCAACTGAGCCAGCTAGACCCGAACCCGCTCGGCGAGAAAGCCCTCGCGATTCGTCCCGACCAATGGAAACATGCCGAGACCGAACATTTCATCTACCATTTCGTCCACAGCTACGTAGCTACGCCCGTTTCCGTTGAAGCAGAATTCCATTATCGCGTCATCGCAAAAGAGTTGGAGCGGGAGCAACTGACGACCGACATCAAATCGCACATCTATATTTTCGAGCGGCCAGAGGAATGGCAGCAGTTTCAGGCTTTCGGACGCTTGGAAAAATGGACGGGCGGCATTCATTCCGCTGGCAGTCTTTTCATTCAGCGGAATCCGGCCTACAAATTCAGCAACAACTCGCTCGGTCACGAAATCGTGCATTTGGTCCTGCATCGGTTTTACACCGACTCAATCCCGTCCTGGCTGGACGAGGGGCTGGCGCAATTTATTTCCAAAGACGCGTACGCGAGCTATCAGCGGGCGCGAGGCTACATTAGCAAGCCACATTCGGAATCCATCGCGCCACAGGATTTGATTCCGATCGCCACGCTGGTCGCGCTGACGCAACCGCCGTCAGATAAAGTGCACACATTTTATGATGAATCGGAGCGTTTGGTTCGATTTCTCGCCGCAACGGACAAGCCAGCGTTTCTGAAACTGCTGGACGCGCTGGCTCGACATCACCCGTTCGAAGCAACGCTTTCTCGCTTTTACTCTGCGAATTTCCCGAGTCTTTCATCGTTGGACGAAAAGTTTCGTGAATACGCTTCGAAAGATTTCGGATCTTCGGTGCAACAAGCCAGCAATGAATAGGGTCCGAGCCGGACTGGCATTTAACACAATGGCTAGCGATGCGCTTGCTCTACGATCGTTAGATCGGCAGAGTCATTGTCGTGCCGAAAGCGAAAACCAAATCCCTAGCTCCCGCGAAGATCTACGCCGTGGTCGGCTCAGACGACGTTGAGGTAAAGCACACCGCCGCTGAACTTGTCGAAAAGTTGAAACCCGCCGCGGCGGGCGAGTTCGGCCTGGAGACAATCGACGGCGCGGCAGACAATGCCGATCAGGCCGCGGCCCGGATACGATCGACAATCGAGGCGCTGCGGACCCTGCCTTTCTTCGGCGGCGAAAAATTGGTCTGGCTCAAGAATGCAAATTTTCTAGGCGACGATCAGAAGGCGCGTTCGGCGACCGTCCAGGCCGCGCTCCAAGAATTAAGCGAAACGATTGACGCTGGCCCCGGCTCGGAAATTATTTTTCTGCTCAGCGCGATCGATGTCGACAAGCGGCGTTCATTTTACAAATCCCTGGCCAAGCGCGCTGAGCTTCAGATTTTCGACAAACTCGACTCGAGCCGCGGCGGCTGGGAAGAGGAAGCGACGGAAATGGTTCAGGCCCGCGCGAAAAAGCGAAAGCTACAATTCGACGATGATGCGCTCGAGCTTTTCGTTCTGCTGACCGGCGGCGACACGCGCGAGATCGAAAACGAGCTGGAAAAGATCGACATCTATCTGGGTGAAGAACGTGCGGTGAAGGTCGATCTTGTCCGCGAACTTGTCCCGCTCATTCGCGAGGGCGTCATTTTTGATCTGAGCAACGCGCTCGCTGGGCGCGATCTAAAACACGCGCTCGACTTGGTCCGGCAATTACTCGATCAGGGCGAAAGCGCGATCGGGATTTTACTGGTCGCAGTTCTCCCAACCGTTCGAAATTTGCTGCTGGCGAAAGACTTGATGGAACGCCATCGAATTCCGCGACCACATGTGCCGTTTCCGTTCATTTCCGCGATCAATCGCCTTCCAGCTGAGGCGACGGCTCATTTGCCACGCAAAAAAGATGGGAGCATCAACGCCTACACGCTTGGAATCGCTGCGCAAAACGCGCACCGCTTTTCGACAAAGCAGTTGATCGCTGGAATGACGGCCTGCCTGGCGGCTAATCTTCAGCTAGTCACGACACAGCTCGATCACGAAGTGATCTTAACCGAGGTCGTCGTGAAACTGCTGGGCGAATCGAATTAACTTTCGCCAACCTGCTTGCTCGCCATAGGCCCGATATAGGGAATTTCCCAACGCACGCCAGTGAATGCACGCCACGTGGCGATGATCCAAAGAACCACAAACGCAACGTGGATGACCGCCGCGATAATAGCCCAGAAAAACACCAGGATCCCTCCGATTGCTGGGATGGCACCAAAGATGACATGAATGATCGCGGAAACCACGTTGAACAAGAACCAGGCGAGGCCGAACACGATCGACTGCATTGAGTAGAAGCGGACGAAGGGATCGTGTTTTTCCAAAATGAAAAAGACGATTCCCCCAATCAGGGGAATGCAAGCAAGCGCCGCCGCGATATTGGAAGGCAGGCCAGTCGATTTCGGCCCTGGTTCGGATGGAAGCGGCGGTGGCGGCTTGTCGGGCATAAGGTAGTTACACAGGAGTGTAACCAGTTTTGTCAACTCCGAAAGGGTTCGCGACCAAGCGGTTTTCCTTTTTCGCAGTCGCAAAAGCCAATACCGTCTCGCCGTGATTGCGATCGAAGTTCACGCGGCGAAGCATTCCTATCGAGCGTTGATCGACACCGGCTTATTGGCGAGCGCCGGCCGCGCGCTAAAGGATGTGCTCCCGCCGACGCGGTGTGCCGTTATTTCTGACAGAAACGTCGCGCACCGTTTCGGCGATCAGCTTGAAAAAAGTTTGATCGCCGCCGGCTACGAACCACAGCTGATTACGGTCCCCCCGGGCGAAGAATCGAAGACGCTGGCGCAAACCGGCGACATATGCGAGCAAATGCTGACTAATGGTTTGGATCGCGAATCATTCGTTATCGGACTCGGTGGCGGTATGGTTGGCGACCTTTCTGGGTTTGTGGCCGCGATTTTCGAACGCGGAATTCCTCATGTTCAAATTCCAACCACGCTCCTGGCGATGGTCGATAGTTCGATTGGCGGGAAAACCGGCGTCAACGCACGCGCGGGGAAAAACCTAATCGGCGCCTTTCATCCACCGACGCTAGTCATCGACGATGTCGACGTTTTGAAAACGCTTCCCCAGCGCGAACTCAATCAAGGTTTCGCCGAGATCATTAAACACGCCGTGATTGCCGATGCGGAAATGTTCCGGCAACTGGAAGATGTCGATCCTGACAAAGTTGATTTCGCGCCACTGGTCCGAAGGAACATTGAGATAAAATCGCGCATCGTGGAAGCGGACGAGCACGAACGAAAAAGCGAGCGCGCGTTGCTAAACCTTGGTCACACCATCGGGCACGCCATCGAGCGCGCCTCCGACTATCGCGACATCCTTCATGGCGAAGCTGTGAGTTTCGGGATGGCAGCGGCTTGCGAAGTCTCAATGAAAAAGGTGGGTCTTCCAAAGAAAGAGCGTGATCGGATTGTCGATCTTCTACGGAAATTCGGACTACCGACGCAGTTGCCGAAGGATTTTCCGCGCGACAAAATTTTCGATGCGCTCGAGTTCGACAAGAAGTTTTCGCGTGGCGAGGTCCGCTTTGTCGTAACACCCAAGATCGGCTCGGCAAAACTCTCCAGCGACGTGACGATGGTCGATCTTCGCTCGGTGATCGAAACCCTGTAGCGGTCGTTAAGCTTCGACCGGCAGTTCGACGTCGATCGGCTTCTCTTTCTTGCTCAGAGCCCGGCGCAACTTCGACAGCGCGATATTTTGCAACTGGCGAATACGCTCGCGGGTCACGCCGAATTTCTTGCCGACTTCCTCTAGCGTCTTTGGCTTTCCGCCGTCGAGGCCGAAGCGCTGGAAGATGATCTTCTTCTCGCGATCGTCGAGCACATCGAGCAAACCGCCAACCTCATTGCGCAGATTCTTATCGCGCAACAGCTCGAATGGCGTCTGCGCCTCTTCATCGCCAACGATTTCGCCGAACTCGGTCGAATCATCGTCGCTGATCGGCGCATCAAGTGAAGCGGGGCGAATCGAAACAGTCTTCAACTGCGAGACTTTGCCCGCGGCGATTCCGATTTCCTCACCAAGTTCATCGTCGGTCGGTTCGCGGCCGAGCTCTTCGCTCATTTGCAGCGAGACCCGGCGCATCTTGGAAATCTTGTCGACGAGATGAACTGGCAACCGAATCGTCTTCGATTGGTTCGCGAGAGCGCGCTTGATTGATTGCTTGATCCACCACGCCGCGTACGTGCTGAGCTTGCCGCCCTTGGCCGGATCGAACCGCTCGACAGCCTTCATCAAACCGATGTTGCCCTCGGAAATCAGGTCCAAAAGCGGCAATCCGAGATTGGCGTAATCGTGAGCAATCTTAACCACCAGGCGCAAATTCGAGCGAATCATGAGCGCGCGCGCCTCGCGATCGCCCTTTTTGATCTTGGCGGCAAGTTCAATCTCCTGCTGCGGGGTCAAAAGCGGGATTTGCCCGATCTCGCGCAGGTAAATCTTTATTCCTGTATCGCTATCTTCAGCGGCCATATAACCTCTCTTCATGAAAAACTGGGGGCTGCTCCGACAAATTGCCGGCTTTTGTGTTCGTGGCTGGCTCCTTAAACGGATTTCTTAACATCAGGGAAACTATTTAACAAGGTTAAATATTCGAATTCTGACACTTATACGGATGGCTTTGTTCAATCTTTCCTAAAACAGTTTTTTAGGGTGATTTTGCTCCGGTAAACGGCGCCCGGCTTGGGAGATTTCCCGCTTTTCCAACACGCCGGTTTCTGCAAACCTAGTCACAATCCGGTTCCTCCCCATGCTGGCAAAGATTTATTCCGCAGCGGTCTACGGCGTCGACGCTTACGAAGTTGAGATCGAGGTCAACGCCGGCGGGGGAGAAGTGAAAATGGTCATCGTCGGTCTGCCCGATGCGGCTGTGAAAGAAAGCCGGGATCGAGTCCGAACAGCCATTTCGAACAGCGGCTACCGCTGGTCTCGAAAACGGACGACGATCAATCTCGCACCCGCTGATATAAAAAAGGAAGGACCGAGTTTCGACCTACCGATCGCGCTCGGCATGGTTGCCGTCGCCGAAGAACTGAATACATCAGCGTTCGAAAAGTTCAGTTTTGTCGGCGAACTGGCGCTCGACGGCAGCGTGCGTCCGGTCAAAGGCGTGCTGCCGGTGGCGTTGGAGGCGCGACGCCGCGGTAAACAAGCTCTGTTTGTGCCAGTAGCCAACGCGCTCGAAGCCGCGATGGTCAACAAGATCGACATCTACGGCGTGCACAATCTGCGCGAGACCTTCCAGTTTCTGCGTGGCGAAATTCCGCTGCTTCCAACTCGTGGCGATCTCACCGGATTTTTCGCGACGCACCAAACCTACGATGTCGACTTTGCCGATGTGAAAGGACAAGCGCACGTCAAACGCGCGATCGAAGTCGCAGTCGCCGGCGGTCACAACATTTTGATGATTGGTCCACCCGGTTCGGGGAAATCGATGTTGTCGAAACGCATCCCGACAATTATTCCGCCGATGTCGCTCGACGAAGCAATCGAAAGCACCAAGATCCACAGCATCGCCGGATTTCTGGACGGGGAAAAATCGTTTGTCGCGACGCGCCCGTTCCGCTCGCCGCATCACACGATCAGCGATATCGGACTTCTTGGCGGCGGCGCATTCCCAGCGCCGGGCGAAGTGAGTCTCGCCCACAACGGCGTTCTTTTTCTGGACGAGCTTCCAGAGTTTAAACGCTCAGCCTTGGAAGTGCTGCGGCAGCCGCTGGAGGACGGAAAGGTCACGATCTCGCGCGCGGCTGGCAGTCTCACGTTTCCGAGCGAGTTCATGCTGGTGGCGGCGATGAACCCCTGCCCCTGCGGATATTTTGGTGACCTCAAACGCGAGTGCCGTTGCAGTCCGATCCAGGTTCAACGCTATCGCCAGCGCATTTCCGGTCCGCTACTAGACCGAATCGATCTCCACATTGAAGTGCCGGCGGTGGAGTATCGCGATGTGTCCAGCGAACGCGTGGAAGAAAATTCGATGACGATTCGCGAACGGGTCGCCGGAGCGCGACACAAACAACACGAACGGTTCACCCGCGACTCAAAAACTAATTGCAATGCTCGGATGAGCACGCGCCATCTGAAAACGCATTGCAAATTGAGCGCCGATTCTCAGGAGTTGATTCGGGTCGCGATGACGGAGCTGAACCTGAGCGCGCGCGCTTACGATCGGATCCTGAAAGTTTCCCGGACGATCGCCGATTTAGACGACAAGATCGACATCTCCCCGGAGCATGTCAGCGAGGCGATTCAATATCGCACCTTCGACCGGACCTTGTGGATTTGAGCCGATTTTGTGGGAAGTTGAATCCGAAATCGAGTTGGAGGCGTCTAAATAGAGGAAGCCACAATGAAACCGATCGCGGAAAGGTTCGGTCGCCGAAGCGGGAGTGATTTCTCTGTGATATCCAAACGAACCATCTTACCGATGGTCGAATGCAACTATCAGGCATTCTCGCTTGATCGTTACTACGGCGGAGCGGATCGGAATCGCGCCTCGTCTTTTCTAAATATCAGCCGCGAGTATTTCCGCTACGAAGCGCGACGAAATTTTCTGGTCGAGGCCGCATTCTTTCTCGTGCTTACGGCCATGCTCGCGCTCACTTTCATCAGCGGCGCGCTAGTCATCATTCACTTCCTGCAGCTGCCGGCTGCTTGAGCTAGGCTCCAGCCGACATGCGACGAACGCGTCTTTCCAGATGGATTGTTTTCGCAGCGGGAGCCGCTGCCTGTTTGATCGGCGGTTGCCGGCCTCCGGAGGACTCAACCTTGGAAGAACTCTCCGACCGGCGCTACCCGATTGATCCAACCGCGGCGACACTTAGCGTTACGAATCATGACGGTTCTATTCAAATCTACGGGGCTGGCGGAGACGTGCGCGAGGTCCGAGTCGAAACGGTGAAAAAAGCGTACACGCCCGAGCGATTGAAAGCGATTTCAATTCGAGTGACCGCACAACGAAATTCGATCTCGATCGATACGATTTATCCGAAGGACGCGGGCGGCAAATTCGCCGATCGCTCCGGCACTGTCGATTATGTCATCGTCGTGCCGCAAAACATCAGGATCGCAAAGTTAGAGCTGAGCAACGGCGAGGTGCTACTGGAAGAAATCCGTAGCGCGGAGGCGCAGGCGCAATTGGGAACTGGCCGGTTCTTCGTTCACAATTGCTTTGGCAATCTCGACATCGGCGTGAAGACCGGAAATCTCGCGCTGGTTTACGAATGGTGGGAGGAACAAGACTTCACGATCCGCGGCGCGGTCGAAGACGGGAATGCCTTTGCCTACCTTCCAGCGGAAGCAGAGTTTCATCTGACCGCCCACGCCGTCACCGGCAAGATCTCCAACGATTTTGAGGAAATGGAACAACGCCACGCGGAATCGACCAACCAGATCAACATGCTAGTTGGAGGCGCGGAGAAGCCGAAAATTGAAATCGAAGCGCAGGACGGAAACATTAGAATCGCAGAGCACAATCCCTAACTCCGCCTTTAATACTCATGCCCTCATTCGATATCGTTTCTGAAGTCGATAATCAGGAGATCGACAACGCACTCAACCAGGCGCGTAGAGAGCTGGCTACCCGCTTCGATCTCAAGGACGCCAAGACCGAGATTGTTCAGGAGAAAGAAAAGATCGTTCTCAGCGCGGACGATGCGAATCATTTGCGGGCGCTTCGCGAAATTGTGATCGGAAAACTTTCCAAGCGCGGGGTCGACCTTCGCAATGTGAAGCAGGAGGAGCCGGCGCTTTCTTCCGTCGGTCACGCGCGACAGGAATTGAAAATTCAACAAGGCCTGGAGGGTGAGAAAGCCAAGGAAATCATCCATGCGATCAAGTCGCAGAACTTCAAAGTCCAAAGCCAGCTGCAAGATCGACAAATTCGCGTGACTGGAAAAAAGAAGGACGAGCTCCAGGACGTGATCCAGTTTGTCCGGACACGCGACTTTGGCGTGGCAACGAATTTCAAGAATTTTCGCGATTAGCCGCCCTGAACCGGCGGCATGACGGAAATCTCGTCGCCAGATTTTAACTTGTAGTTGCGATCAACGAATTCGAGTCCCGTTGCGACCAGAATGCTTTTGTCGTGAGAGCGAACGGCAGGAAATCGCTTATAAATTTGCTCCAACAGCTCAGAAACGGTCGCGCCGTTCGTAAGATCGACATCGAGAGTGTCGCTTCCGATAAGGTCGCGCAGTTGAGCGAAGAATCGCACTTTCATTTCATGAGTTCTTTTCTAAGAACTCCGATGCAGGGCAAATTGCGATAGCGCTCGTCATAATCCAATCCGTAACCGACCACGAATTTGTCTTCGATCTCGAAGCCGACATAGTCGGCATCCACCGCCCGCGCGCGTTTCTTCTTTTTGCTTAACAACACACAAACTCGAATGCTGCGCGGCTGCGCAGTTTCAAGTTTGTCGCGGATCGTCGCCAACGTGCGGCCACTGTCGAGGATGTCGTCCAGGATCAGA
>DASZJH010000108.1:0-13816 GCA_035948375.1 Chthoniobacterales bacterium | reverse complement strand
GTGTTGTGAGCCAAATCGCCCGGACGACGGCCAATACGGGCACGGCTTGGGCTTCAACCCAAACCGGACGCCTCTTCATATCTGAGAACGCAAATGCGGCCGCCGGATCCGTTATTTGGAATCGTCTTGATGCCAACGGCGCGAACCATGATCCAGGTCGGTTCATCACGGACATAGCCATCGATCCGGCCAACCCGCGCCACGCGTGGGTGGCGTACTCCGGCTACAACTTCAACACGCCCTCGCAGCCTGGACACATCTTCAGCGTAACCTGGGACGGCGTGAACCCGGCAACTTTCGTCAATATCACTAACAACCTGCCGGACATTCCGATCACCTCGGTGGTAGTCGATCCGGTGACGGGAGATCTGTATCTGGGCAGCGACTTCATTGTCTTCCGAAAGGCGGCTAACCAGCAGAATAACCAGCAGGTGTGGGACGTTGCCGGCATGGGGTTCCCGTTGGTTGAAGTACCGAAACTGACGATCAATCCAAGTGCGGGCTTTCTCTACGCTGCGACTCACGGTCTCGGCGCGTGGATACTGCCGCTCTACGGCCGTTAAAAGCTGATTCCAAATTGATGGGCGGGACAGGTTAACTGTCCCGCCCATTTTATTAATGTCACCTTTCCTAAGATGCGCGGCCGCCAGCTGCTTATTTTTGATACTGGCTGCTGCCGACACCGTCAAAGCTGTGCCGCCAGGTTTCATAGAGGGACGGTTGAAAATACTTTCGGTCAAGGAAGTTGGAGCCCAGCTTGCGGATTCAGGTTCCGCCGATCGACCGGCGGGAGATTATCAGGCGTATCCGCTTGTCATCCTGAGTCAGGATAGACGAAGAGAAATTACCCGGATCACGGCGAACGCTGACGGAACGTACCGTGTTGCGCTGCCGCCCGGGTCCTACATTCTCGATGTGAAGGATCGCTTGGAGAAAAATCTCAAAGCGGAGCCCCACTCGTTCACAGTGGAATCGAACCAAACCGTCCAAGTGAGCATGCTGATTTCCAGATAGCACGGTCGCCTGACGCGGCTTTGCTGCGAGGTTTTGGCTTGCGGAATCCTGGTCGTTGCAACAGCGACACCCGAGTTTGACGTTTGGGACCGAGCCAGGCATATTCCGCGCTCTTCTCTGCCCCCGGAAGGATTTCGCATGGATAAGATTCGTAACATCGCCATTATCGCGCACGTCGACCACGGCAAGACAACCCTGGTGGATCAGTTGTTGCGGCAGTCCGGAACGTTTCGCGCCAATCAAAAAGTCGAAGAGCGGATGATGGACTCGATGGATCTTGAGCGCGAAAAGGGAATTACCATTCGCGCGAAGAACGCTGCTTTTCAGTGGAACGATTATCGAGTCAACATCGTGGATACACCGGGCCACGCTGACTTTGGCGGCGAAGTGGAGCGGATCATGAAAATGGTCGATGGCGTCTTGCTCGTGGTCGATGCGCACGACGGTCCCCAAGCGCAAACCCGTTTTGTGTTGCGTAAAGCGCTGCAAAATCGTCTCAAGGCCATTGTCGTCATCAACAAGATCGACCGAGAGAACGCGGAACCGCGCAAAGCGGTCGACCTGGTCTTCGATCTGTTTGTCGAATTAAAGGCGAGCGATGAACAGCTCGATTTCCCGATCATCTACGCCAGCGCAAGAGATGGTTTTGCCGTGCGAGAATTGAATGATAGGCACGAAGACATGACTCCGCTGTTCGAGACTATTGTCCAGCACGTGCCGCCGCCGAAAGTTTCTTCCGAGCCCTTTTTTCAGATGCTCGTTTCGAATCTTGATTACAGTGATTACATTGGCCGCATCGCTCTCGGTCGCATCGTTAGCGGCCGCGTGAGCGTTGGAGACTCGATTGTCTGTCTTCATCGCGATGGGAATCGCGAACGCGCTACGGTCACCGCGCTCTTTACCCACTCCGGTCTCGAACAAGTCGAAACCAAGGAGGCTAGTGCTGGCGAAATCGTGGGCCTGGCCGGATTCGAAAACGCCTATATTGGCGAAACGCTGACCGACCGAGAAGACCGCACCGCTCTTCAATTTGTCGATATCGATCCGCCGACCATTCGAATGCGCATCCTGGTAAACGATTCGCCGTTTGCCGGCCGCGAGGGGAAATTCGTGACAGCGCGCCATATTCGCGATCGGCTGGTCCGGGAAACCCGCGGTAACGTTTCGCTTCAGTTCAATGACACGGAGACGGCGGGGGCATTTGAAATTCATGCTCGCGGCGAGATGCAAATCGCCATTCTGGTCGAGCAAATGCGGCGCGAGGGCTACGAAGTGATGGTCTCGCGACCCGAAGTCATTTTTCATCGCAACGAAGCCGGCGACTTGCTTGAGCCGCTCGAAAATCTTTATATCGATCTTCCGAATGAAAATTTGGGCGACGTTTTGCAATCGCTCGCTGCGCGCAAAGGCGAGGTCGTGCACATGGATCATCATGGAAATCGCGTTTCGGTCGAAGCAATCATTCCCACCCGTGGCCTGATCGGTTTCGAAACCGACCTGGTCAATCTCACGCGAGGCGAAGGTTTAATGAGTCATTTGTTTGCGGAATACGCACCGTTCAAAGGTGAGATCGAAGGACGCAATCGTGGTGTAATGGTATCAATGGAAAACGGCACGAGCACGGCTTACGCGCTGAACACCACTCAGGACCGTGGCCGGCTCTTCATCGGCCCGCAGGAGGACGTTTACGCCGGGATGATCGTCGGTGAAAATGCGCGTCCGGACGATTTGCCGGTTAATCCGTGCCGCGCGAAGCGACTCACGAACATGAGATCACAAGGCGATGGCAAAGGCGTGCAATTGGAAGCGCCGTTGCGCATGAGCCTTGAGCGGGCAATCGAATACATCGATGTCGATGAGTACGTCGAGGCGACACCTAGGTCGTTGCGGCTGCGCAAACGTATTCTGGATGCAACAACTCGAAAACGAAGTGCCGCCGCGAAAGTGGCGTAGACGAGATTGACAAAACGCCTGGCCCCGGCTTGACTAGCCCTTGGTAATTTCTCCACGTCCGCAGTTCGCGGCGTGTTTTTTGGAATCTTACTCGTTAGATAATTCTCTATCCGGAAAACCCGATATGGCGGGACATAGCAAGTGGTCGAAGGTCAAACGTTTCAAGGGCGCGATCGACGTGAAACGCGGTCGGATCTTCAGCAAATTGTCGAAGGAAATCACCATCGCTGCGAAAACCGGCGGCGGCGATCCCAGCGGAAACCCGCGTTTGCGCAGCGCTATCCAGGCCGCCCGCGCGCAAAGCATGCCGAATGACAATATTGAACGCGCAATCAAGCGCGGTACCGGTGAGGGAGTCGAGGCCTCCAACATCGAGGAAATAATTTACGAAGGCTACGGGCCTGGCGGAGTGGCGATCATTGTCGAAGGGGCAACCGATAATAAAAACCGCACCGCGGCGGAGGTTCGCAGTATTTTCACCAAGAATAACGGCAACCTGGCCTCGGCCGGCAGTGTTTCATACATGTTTCACAAAAAGGGGCAGATTGTGGTTCCTCGGAATTCCATCGACGAAGATCGCATCCTGGAGATTGTCCTGGAGGCCGGCGCTGAAGAGTTGACAACCGAGGAGGATCAGTATCTTATCCTCACTTCGCACGATCGGCTCTACGCTGTAGCTGACGCGCTCAAAAGAGCGAATGTTACGACCGATGGGCAAAAGTTTACCTTTATACCCGATACAACTGTGCTGCTGGCCGATGAGGACGTGGCCCGGCAGGTGCTGCGTTTGTGTGACGCCCTCGAGGACGATGACGACGTGCAGAACGTCTACTCAAATCTAGATATTCCCGACGAAATGCTGGCCAAGTTGCCAGCTTGAAAAAGTAATTTCCTTCCGCTGAATCTGGCAGTGCGTTCGCCGCGGCGAACAATCCGCCTCTGCATTTTATGAACGAAGAAAACCAAAACCAGCCGCCGCTGGAAACCGAATCGGCTGGCGCTTCACCCGAGCAACGTCGTCATCGTGGACGGCGCCGCTACGGACGCCGGCGTTATTACAACCGCGGCGATCGCACTGACAATTTCAACGAGCCCTACAAAGAATCGCGCAGCGACGCGCCCGGCGCGGCTACTGGCGACCCGGTCGCCACCGAAACAATGGAGGGCGCGCCAGAAGGTGACCAAGTCGAGCGCGAGCCGGAGTTCGGCGAAGGCATCATCGAGATTTCTGGCAAGGGTTTCGGTTTTCTCCGCGATCCGAAACGCAACTTCGTCCAAACGCCCCAGGACATTTTCGTTACTCCCGAAATCGTGCGCCGCTTTGCCTTGCGTGACGGCATGTGGATTTATGGTGAAACGCGTCGTGGCAGCCGCGGCCCGCAATTGATCAAGTTGCTGACCGTTAACAGCGAAGACCCGGCCAAATATCAAGGGCTCCGCCCGTTCGAGGAGCTGACCACGATCAACCCAAACAAGCGGATTAAGCTCGAAACCGTTCCCGATCGTTACACGACGAGGATCATGGATTTGATGACGCCGCTCGGCATGGGCCAGCGCGGTTTGATTGTCGCACCGCCGCGCACCGGCAAGACAACTCTGCTCCATCATATCGCTGACGCGGTGACCAAAAATCACGCGGACATGAAGCTCATCATTCTTCTGGTTGATGAGCGTCCTGAGGAAGTTACCGATTTCAAGCGGTCACACCCGAAAGCGGAGATTATCGCCAGCTCGAACGACAGCGACATCAAGAGTCACACGCGCATCGCCCAGCTCGCGATCGAACGTGCCAAGCGTCTCGTCGAAGCCGGTCAGCACGTTTTCATCCTGCTCGATTCGATTACCCGTACGGCGCGCGCTTTTAATAACGCGATGTCGGGCGGCGGGCGGACCATGAGCGGCGGTATCGATGCTCGCGCGATGGAGATTCCGCGAAAAATCTTCGCGGCCGCCCGCAATACTGAGGAAGCTGGCTCGCTGACGATCGTGGCGACTGCGCTCATCGAGACCGGTAGTCGAATGGACGAGCTGATTTTCCAAGAGTTCAAAGGCACCGGTAACATGGAAATGGTGCTCGATCGCAAGATCAGCGATCAGCGCATTTATCCGGCGATCGACATTTTCCTCTCCGGTACGCGGCGCGAAGAACTGCTGCTTCAGCCGTGGGAGCTGGAGAAAATCAATCTTATCCGGCGCGGGCTCGCTGGTCACAAGCCGGAGGAAGCGATCCAACGTTTGCTCATGTTCGTGAAGAAATTCCCGACCAACACGCAGATGTTGAAAGAGATTCCGGGCTAATTCGAACGGCAGAACTGCCGTGAGCGCTCAGCACCTACGCGAAAAAGAGTGGGAGGTCCTACCGCCCGAAGATCGACTTCCGCGCAGTTCGGTGGAATCGGTCTTCAGATTTGTCTCGCTCGTGATGGATCGATTGATCCATATCCCGGGCTTAAAGAAGCGTCTGGGCTTGAATCCGATTATCGATCTTGTTCCAGGATTCGGAGACATCGCTGTCGCTTTGGTATCGGTGTCCGTCATTGTTTACGGCATTCGGCGCAGAGTCCCGAAGATTGTTCTTGGTCGCATGGCTCTCAACGTTTTGCTTAACGAAGTGGTCGGGTTGATTCCGATCATCGGTTCCGCCTTTGCGTTTTGGTTCCAGGCAAACACGCGCAACTATCAACTGATTCGTGGACACATCGACACTCCGGGTCGCTCCACGAAGAGCGACAAAATATTCGTCAGCGTGGTTTTCACGCTTGTTATTTTTGTGATTCTCGCCGGAATCATCGCAACATTTCTGATCTTCTACGAGATCGCGAAGTCGATTTCGGGCGCCTAGGCGATTTTCGATTTGATGTATCGCTCGTAGAGCGCATGAATCACTTCACGCGCGCGGCTGTATTCCTTCGCGAACGATTCCACGTTGTTGTGGCCGAGCCATGTCGTCACTTTTTTCTGTTCGTCCGGTCCAGCTGGCAGGGTTGAGATGTTCTTGTTTTCGAAGCGACGCAACGCCGTCTCTGTTCGCCGCAAGAAATCGTAACTGTCAGTTGCGTTACGCGCGTCACGGTTTGAAATCACGCTCAGATTTTGCAAAGCCAGCACTGCTTTTTCCCAATTGGGTTCCCAAATTCCCGAATGCATCTGCAGTGCTTGCACAAAAAACTCGGCTTCGATTATCCCGCCGCTACCGGTTTTGAAATCGAGAAACTCATCGCCGCTGCTTCGCTCCCGTTGGATTCGCTCCAGCATGTTGTCGATCTTAACAAAGAGGTCGGACTGTTGACCGATGTCGCGCCAAGTCTTTCGAGCGATATGGATGTAAGCGTCCTGTAACGGTCCACTTACCGGCCGTGCCCGGGACAGCGCGTGGATTTCCCAGAGTTGCGCGCGCTCGCGATAATACGATTCGAAAGCAGCAAGCGGCACAACCAGCGGCCCCTTCTCTCCGTCAGGTCGAAGTCTCGCATCGAGCGAAGCAATCACGCCTTCGGCGCTCGACTGCGTCATCGCGGCAATCAAGTTTTGCGCCGGACGAGTGTCTTCACCGATAAACACTACATCGAGATCGGCGCCATAATTCAACTCCCGGCCTCCAAATTTCCCGAGCGCAATAATGGTTAAACTCTCGCCACCAAGCAGGCTATTCGTAAGTACCAAGCAGGCTTCGGCGAGATCGGACAGTTCTGAAAAAATGATAGACGGTTCGGCGACTTCGAGAACGTCGCGCATGATGATCCGCAGGGTTTGCCTTTGTCGATAGGACCGAATCGGATCAAGGTTAGCCGACGTCGGATTGAAGGACTGAAGCCGGGCGAGATGTTCCTCGATCGATCGGGGCTTGTTGAAACTCGTGTCTCGCGTGATTTCTTCGAGCAATTGCGGGCGGCGAATGAGCAAGTCACCGGCGAATCGGCTGCGATCCAGAGTTTTGATTACCAATTCAAGCAGCGTGGGATTTGTCGCGAGTAACTCGAAGAGCAGGCCGCGCAGGCCGTAGGCTTCAACAAAGCGCACGAATTGGTTCAAGGTCGCATCCGGATCGACTGTCTGGGCGATGTGCGAGAGCAGATTCGGGCGCAGTTTTCCAAAAACCTGTTTTGTCCGGGGCGCTACATGCGATGCCGATGTAGGCTTCAGCAAGTCGGTCAGTGATCGCGCGGCTCCCTTTTCGTCTTTAAACATTCTTAAATTGGGCACGGCCGCATCGGCCGGTGTTGTGGTGACGACGCGGTCGAATACCCGTCGGACGTTCTCCATCGTCTTATTGAGTGTCGCGCTGAATTGCTTGCCCGAATCAAAGCCGAGGCTGCGCGCTAGACGATCGAGGGCACCAGCGTCCTGCGGGATGGTGTGGGTTTGCTGTTCCGCTTCGATTTGCAAGCGGTGTTCAACCTGACGGAGAAACCGATAGGCCCGAGCAAGATCGACAACTTCTCCGTGGGCGACGAGTTCGAGCTGCGCCAGAGAACGCAGCGCGTTCAGAGTATTGGTTTCCTGGAGAAAAGCGTGGCGGCCACCGTGGATGAACTGAAGCGTCTGTACCACGAATTCGATTTCACGAATGCCGCCGCGTCCGAGCTTAACGTCGCGCTCCAGGTCTGCCGCTATGTCGTGTTCGATCCGTCGCTTGATTTTAGCAATCTCGTCCAGCAAATCGGGCGTCGGGCTGCGAGGATAAATAAACGGCTGATGCTGGCGCAGAAATTCGTAGACCAGCTCGCGACTACCGGCGACACCCCGCGCTTTGATTAACGCAATGCGTTCCCAGGTCTCTCCGAATCCGGCATAGTAATTTTCCATGCTCTCGAGCGATCGCCCGAGCGGACCGGCCGAGCCTTCCGGCCGCAGCCGAAGATCAATTCGGAAAAGCGCACCTTCGGGATCAGGCGTCGAAAACGTTTCCAGAATTTTCTCGGCCAGCCGATTGAACCACTGATGATTCGAGAGCCGCGGCGAAACTTCGCCCTCTTCGGTGTAGAGAAAGATAAGATCGACATCGGAGCTATGATTGAGCTCGCGACCGCCCAGTTTCCCCAGAGCGAGAATCGCAAAGTCGGCCGCGGGTGAACCAAGAGACTCGCGCAATTTCGCGTTCCAATGACTGAAAACTTCGCGGATACAAATCTCGGCGACTTGCGATAATTCAGCGGTTGTTTCCTCCAGGTCGGCATCCGCTAATTCGCGAAGCGCGATCCGTGTCATCTCCTGATTTTTCCAGCGGCGCAACGCGCGAAAGTTGTCAGCCGCAATATAATCTGCGACCTGACGATCAAGCGCCGCCGTCATTTCCGCGCGTCCACGACCGCGGGTGCAAACTTCAGGCCGCGACAGCCAAAGCAGCAGCTCCGGTGTCCGAATAATTCGTGCTGCACAAATACTCGAGAGAGCGAGAAGATGAAGCAGCACTGCCTCGCCCAACGGAAACGTTGCGATCGTCTCTTCTAGTGCGGGCGCGTCAACTGGCCATGCGGCATTCAGTTGGATCAGCGTGATTTGAACCTGTGCCGGATACAACGAGCCAGCGGCTTTCTCCTTGATCCATGCGGCGTCTCCCATGCCGCGAAAACATACACACTTGGACGGCGGCGACACGTCACCCCTTGGATGAAACGTAGATTCTTTTCCGCGGAGTCTTAAGCGGCGCGATTACGCCTTGTTTGAGAACTTCTCCCGCACCCGGTCGAGAACGCGGCGTTCTGATCGCGTTAAACTCTGGATGCCGCTGCGCGAGATCTTTTCGAGTAAAGGGTTGATTTCCTGTTCGATAAATTCGGCTGGCGTCAATCGTTCGATACGCTGGGCCACTGCGCGCCGGCGTGCTAACTTTTGTTGCAGCCAGGACGGATGCCCGAAGCCAAGGAGATGGGCATAGAGCCAGCCTGCGGCCAGGCCGCCCGGAATCGCACTGTGAATCACCGCGCCATGGCGATCGACCATGAGCATGACGAGACTCAAAAACGTAAGCGCATACGCGAGATGTTTAGCTTTGAGGTTCAATCGGAAAACGCCAAGACGCCAGGCGATGAGGTCTAGCTCCGGCAAAATCGTCGCGTAAGCGATCGTCACTGCAGCCACACCGCCGCTGGCCGCGTACAAAAGGGTGTCCGCTGGCATCAGAAACAAATGGCCAAGCTCGCCCGCGATAGCACCGCTCAGGAACAAATATAAAAAATGCCGCTGCCCGAGGATCGATTCGATGTCGCGTCCGAGAAAGTATAAGGCCAACGTATTGCCCAAAAAATGCAACGGTCCGCCGAAAACCAAGATCGACGTGACGAATTGCCAGGAGTAAGCGTCGCCCAAACCATTCTTGCTCAGTGCGAGATAATCCCGGACGAGGCCCGGGGCGACCGCATCGAGAACGAGTTGAACAACAAAGGCGGCAACGTTAATGCCGATCAACGCCACCAGGACGACGCGCCTGCTTTCCTGCCACGGCCGCGCAAATAACCATGGTTTTCCCTTCGACAGCCGCACGTTCACAGGGTATCGCAGTGCGATTTTTTTGTCAGTAGAATTCCAAGTCGGCCGTAGCCGCAGGATGTCGATCTTATCTCGGGACGAGCACCCGAAGCGAATTCTCCTGGAGGCTAAACTCGACCGGGCAATTGCCGACCAGTTCGCCATCGAGCTCCACCGGCACGGTTTGATCGCTTTCCACGCGCAGCCGCACGGTTTGGAAATATTCAATCTCGGGGACGCGAATGTTCGAACTAAATACGACGTCCTGCAGGTATTTGATGATCTCAAGATAACCGAGCCGCTTGAAGACAATGACGTCAAGAAGACCGTCATCAAGCGCAGCACGCTTGAAGAATGGAAACGGCCCGCCATACAAGCGGCCGTTGCCCACAAGAACAAATGATCCTTCGTCAATTGAAGCGTCTTCGGATTGAATGAAAAGCTTCGGCGGCTTGCGTGCGGCAATTTGCACGGCCGAAATCACGTAACTGAGCGGCCCAAAACTTCGCTTCAACTGAGCGCTCGTCTCCTTGACTACCTGGGCATCGAGTCCGACACCGGCAAGTTGAACAAAGAATTTCTGGTTCGCTTTCGGCAGGTCGACGGCTCGCGAGTTGTCGCCTTTCACGATGTCCCAGCAAAGTTCAAGGTCGTGCACCGGCAGGCCGAGTTCGGTTGCAAAAACGTTCATTGTGCCAATCGGCAGGAGACCGAGCATCGTTCCAGTGCCGGCCAGGCCGTTGACCACTTCATTGATCGTGCCGTCGCCGCCAGCTGCCACAATCTTCTCGAAACCCTCTGCAGCGCCGCGGCGTGCCATCGCCTCGGCCTCGCCGGTGTAAGTGGTGGCGCAAACCACGCAATCGCGGGCCAGCGATTGGACGTGCGCCTGTCTCCGTTGGGCCCGCTCGCTGTCCGCGGCCGGGTTCAAGATAATCAAGGTGCTACTCATCCGCCGGTGATTCCGGTTTCATCTTTTCTTCAAACATGGCTTGGGTAACGTCTCTCGGTGCAAAAACTGGGCCGCCTGATTCTGATTCTGATCGGGGGATTGTCGATCTTCGGTGCGGTCGTTCTCCTCGCGGTCAATTTGTATGTGCAATCGCAAGGGACTCAAGCACGGATTCAGCGGGAGCTCCGTCAACGCTTTGGCGCCAACTTAAACATTGGGAGAATTAGTGTCACCCCCTGGAGCGGACTGAAACTTAGCGACATCACCATTGCGCAGGGAACAGCGCGCAGCACCGGGAACTTTCTCGAGGCCCAAAACTTCGGACTGCGGATGTCGTTTTTCTCGCTCTTTTCCAAGCGGCTGGTGTTCAAAGAGGTTTCACTGGTCAAACCAAACGTGGTGTGGCCGCAGAATGTCGACGGCAAATGGCGATTGCCGGATTTGCGACCGGAGCCGCGGGTCGAACCAAGGCCGGCGTCGACGGTGACCCTCGAACCTTCTTCAAGCGAGACGGAGCAGGCGGAGCCGGTTGAATCTGCCGGCTCGTCAAAATCGCAGGCGCCGACGCGCGCTGAAAAGAAATCGAAATCGCCCGCTGAATTTGCTTCCGAGATTCACAAGATCAGCCTGATAGATGGTAATTTTCGATTTCTCGATCGAGCGAATGAGCTGGTGGCAAATTTCGAGGGTGTCGGATTTCGCGCCGCCATTAATAATGCTTCGATTCTTCACGGCCACGCCCGAGTGGAGAAAGTTTCCGTGCGCGATCGCTTCTTTCTGCAGCAATTGAAATCGCCACTGCGTTATGACGACAAAGGACTAGACCTTTCCCAAGTTTCGGCGCACACCGGCGGCGGCGATATCTCCGGCCATTTCTCAATCCAGCCGGAAACTGAGGAATCGCCGTTTCATGTGGAAATGAAGTTTCGCAACGTGCAGGCCGACGAAATCATTAGCGAGGCCGGAGGTCCCGCTGGAGTGCTTCAAGGCAAACTCGAGGGAAGTTTGCAAGTCGATGGAAAAACGACCGACCCTGACGCGCTCACTGGAGCTGGCGAAGTGGTCTTACATGAAGGTCTGTTGCGGCAATACAACCTCCTCGTCGCACTCGGTCAGATTTTTCAAATTGAAGAACTGACTCAACTCCATCTCGAACAGGCCGACGCGAAATACCGCCTGTCCCCCGGTGTCGTGACTATCGATGAATTGGTTTTGCGCTCGGCCAATATTCGGCTTTCGGCGACGGGCACTGTAAATTTTCGCGGCAAACTACATTTGAACTCCCGCCTCGCCATTAATGAGAAGGTTCGCGGGCAATTGTTCAAACCGCTCCGGGCAAATTTCCAGCCGACCGATGAAGCCGGTTACTCCGCGGTCGATTTCGAAATCGGCGGGACGCTAGAGCGACCAAAGACCAACCTGCTCGAAAAAGTTGTCGGCCGCGATCTGAAGGATCTCGTGAACAGCTTCCTCGGCGGCGGAAAAAGCGAGAAGCCTAAAAAGAAGAAGGGGGCGCAGGCGAATGTCGACGAGCCCACGCCGCCAACGAGTCCGAATGCGGACTCGCCCTCTGCCGCGCCAAGTCCGGCGGGCTCGCCATGAGAGTGATCGCCGGCCGCGCCGGCGGCGTTCGACTTGTTTCACCGAAGACCGGCGTTCGGCCAACGATGGATCGCGTGAAAGCCGCGATTTTTTCCAGCCTCGGCGAGACGGTTATTGATGCGCGCGTTCTTGACCTTTTTGCGGGGACCGGCGCACTCGGCATCGAAGCGCTCAGTCGAGGCGCAGAGTCAGCCATTTTTGTCGAAGAAGATCGACAATCGGTTGCGGCCATCGAAAAAAACCTTGAGAAAACGGGATTTAAAGGTCGGATTCGGCGGCAAGACGCTTTCAGTTATTTGAAAAGCGCAGGCGCGGAGAGATTCCGAATCATTTTTGCCGATCCGCCCTATGAAAAAATGAGATCCGGCGAGAAGTTTACTGAAAGACTTTTAAGCAATGAAGGCCTGCCGCGCTTGCTTGAGCCTGAGGGGGTTTTCGTGTTGGAAAAACGGCCGGGCGAAGAACTATCGTCGACGAAACTCTGGCAGGTCAATCGACAGAGGAGCTACGGTGCAACAGAGGTTCTCTTTCTCTCCGCGATCCGCAATTAATGATTCGCTTCATCTACAACCTACTCTGGCCGATTGGTCTTTTGTTGTTTCTGCCGCGTTATCTCGTCAAGATGTTTCGGCGCGGCGGTTACCGCGAGAAATTCGGACAACGCTTCGGAATTTACGATCGTCACCTCTGTGCGCGCCTTTACTGGAAGAAACCGATCTGGTTGCATGCGGTCAGCGTTGGCGAGGTAACGATTGCACTGAAGCTATCTGGACAAATTCGCTCTTTGAAGCCCGACCAACATTTCGTGCTGACCACCACCACGACCACCGGATTCGCTTTCGCAAACAAGAACGCGCCCGATTGGATCGACGTCATGTACAGCCCACTCGATTTTTGGCCAATCATGCACCGCGCTTTCAATTCGCTCAGGCCGACAAAAATCGTCCTGGTCGAAGCGGAAATCTGGCCGAACATGGTCGCCGAAGCGGACGCGCGCAAAATTCCCATCACTCTGGTCAACGCCCGCCTGTCGCCGCGCTCGGAAAGACGGTTTCGCACATTTCGTCGTTTCATCGCGCCGACTTTTAGGCTGCTTGATCGGGTTTGCGTTCAAAATTCCCAGGACATTGAGAAATGGAAAGCATTCGGGGTGGAAGAAGCCAGGCTTAGTCACATCGGTAGCATCAAATATGACCCCGAGGACGTGCGAGTGAATCCAAAGGTCGCGCGCGAGACTCTCGCCGGATTCGGATTGGAAAAGCGGACGGTCATTTTCGGTGGCAGCACACACGCTGGCGAAGAAAAGATCCTCGGTGAAGTCTTCCGCGCATTGAGGCGAGACTTTGTCGATCTTTTGCTGGTTGTGGCGCCGCGTCATACCGAACGGACCGCCGAAGTTCAGCGCGAACTAACAGAGATAGACTTTCAGATAGCGCTGCGGAGTCAGCCGCCGGCTGCTGATCCGTTTCTCAATTGTCTCCTGATCGATACTACAGGTGAATTGCGGGACTGGTACGGCGCAGCCACTCTCGTATTTATCGGCAAGAGCCTGCTCGCTCGTGGCGGACAAAACCCGGCCGAAGCCATCCTCGCCGGAAAACCGGTCGTGTTTGGTCCGCACATGGAAAACTTTGCGGCACTGGCAAACTCCCTCGTGGCGCATGGTGGTGCGACTCAAGTGAATTCGCCGACAGAGCTGCGACAAACGATGGCGCATCTGCTGGCAAACCCCGATGAGCGCGAGAAAATGGTCGAGAACGCGCGCCAGGTTTTGGAAACGCATCGCGGCGCGACTGCCCGCACCGCCCAGTTGATTGTCGATCTTAC
>DASZJH010000107.1:0-5488 GCA_035948375.1 Chthoniobacterales bacterium | reverse complement strand
GTTCGGGCATGGTGCGGCCGATCGCGGAGAAAAACTCTTTAGTTAGCACTTCGAATTTCATCGGCGAACGCTCGTGGACTTGAAGATAGAGCGGATAAATTTCGTCAATGTGCGGAGTGATGTCGGTCACCACTTCCATGTCGATCTTCGCGACGCGCTCCGTTTTTCGAAACTTCCGCCGCAGACTTTTTCGCGAGACGTAGCCGATTTGTCCGAGATACTCGTCGAAACTTTCGTAATCGATCCGCAATCGGGTCATCGGCATGCTCGGGGCGCGCACGTAGCCGTTTTCAGTTAACGCCGCCATCGCTGAGCGACAGCCCGAAGAAAAATCTTTCCAGACCACCAGCGACGCGCGTTTCTGTTTCGCGAACGAAAGGAGAATCGGTGGCAGTGTTTGAGCGAGCCACGCTTCGTCGTGCGGATCGATCGCGCCTAATTGTCCTTCGCCGGCGGCGCAGCCCACCATCAGGACACGCATCGTTAGAAACCGCGGGAATTTCTTCCGGACAAGATCGACAATCGCCCGAATTTTGCCCGGAACGCCTTCGACCAGATTTTGGCGGACGAAAAAAATCGGCTGGATCGCGCGAGTTTTGCCGACCCGATCCTCGAGCACGACATAGTGATGCTCGAATTGATTCGGCAGGGTTTGTTCGATCAGCTCGTAATAGCGATGATCCTTGGTTTTGCCGGCGAAGGCGCGCTTCCAGAACTCATTGCCTTTCAGCGCATCGATCCGGACAATTTTCGCGACCCCGGAAGGAAACGCGAATTCACCTTCCATCTCGATCTTTCGTCGCGACGCTTTCGACTTTCAAAACCCCGTCCCGAATATGGATGTCGCGCTGCGGGTTCGGAATCTCGATGCCGGCTTCGCGTAATTTTTTCTCGATCGCGAAATTGAGATCGCTCCGGTAACGACGTGGCCGGTAACTCATCTCGCTGCTCCACACCACCAGCTCGAAGTCGATCGAATTTTGACCGAACTTTTCCAGGAACACGCTTGGCTCGGGATCTTTCAAAGTATGGAGATTTTCTTTCCCGGCCGCGACCAGTGCCTCGCGAACCTTCTCGAGGTCGCTGCCATAGGCGACGCCAACGGGGATTCGAAAACGGACGCGCGGGTCGCCGTAAGTCCAATTGGTCACGGGCGAATCGATAAATTTCGAATTAGGCACGATCATGGTGATGTTGTCGTTGGTTACGATAACGGTGCTTCGCGCGTGAATGTGTTGGACCTGGCCAGCGATACCGGCGACTTCCACGCGATCGCCGACCGTGATCGGGCGTTCGGCCAGAATCACCAAGCCGCTGATGAAATTGCTCGCGATGTTTTGCAACCCGAAGCCGACGCCGACGCCGACTGCGCCGGCAAAGACAGTCAGCGCGCCGAGATGAATCCCGGCGTTATCGAGAACAATAAAGATGCCGACGATGAGTACGATATTGCTTACGATTTGCGCGATCGCGTATTGCAACGAGCGGTCGAGTCCGCTCTTGGCTAGAAACCGGTTGAACAGAAAACGTTTCGTCCGCGAGGAGAACCAAAAAACCGCGACCAAGAGCGCGATCAGCAGAAAAATCTGAAACAAACTGAGGTTTAAACCGGGCAGCGGCGCGTTCCACGAAAGCGGCACGCCAGCGGCGTTGATCGCGCTCATGGTGAAAAAGACGAGTGCGGCGACGCTTAGGATAGTGGTCAGGATCGCGATCAGGTTGGTGTCGATCTTGAACCGGCTGAAGAAACGCCGGACCGCATCGCTTTGCAGAGCCCGCGCGACAAAAATCCCAACGGAAAACCAGACGATAAACGCGACGATTCCGAGAAACGAAACGCCATGTCCCCAGACGTGGAGCAATGGTTTTTCCAGGAGGCTAAAATCCATTGTCGTTAGTCTGGGCGCGTTACGCGCTGGCGCAACCGTGAAAGAAAAAACACGGCCGAAGCCGTGTTTTTCTCAGATTAACAATTCGGACAGTTCCGGCTAACTCGCAGCCGCTTCGCCGCCACCCGCCGACTTGGCGCGTTCTTTGATGTAATTGATCACGTCGCCAACGGTCTGCAGTTTCTCTGCGTCCTCGTCCGGCACTTCCACCGAAAATTCCTCTTCGAAAGCCATCACCAATTCCACGATATCGAGCGAATCGGCGCCCAAATCTTCAATGAACGACGCCTGGGGCGTGACCTGCTCCGGGTTCACCCCGAGTTGTTCGACGATGATGTCCTTGACCTTCTCCTCGATAGTTTTGTCTGCCATAAAACTTTTTTGGGTTGGAGCGCAACGCTTACCCCACGCCTCGCCGCACCGCAAGTAAAAGAATTGCTAAATTCTACACGTCCTTTTGACGTCACCTGACATGACAATGTGAGCCCGTTGGAGTAGAACACATTCGTGCCTGACGCGTCTGTCGATCTCGACGAATTGGTCGACCTTAAAATGCTGCCGGCGTGGGTGAGCGAGCCCCCGCCGGGAGAACGTTACGCGAAGCACGCAGGCGAGGATCGCGAAGACCGGCGCTCTCGTGACCGCCGGCCGCGGGATCGACACCGGCCTAATCGAAAAGGTCCGCGTCGCGACTTCGATCGTGCGCCTTCAAAACAAACACAGCCCCAGCGCCCGCGACAGCACGATCGAAAGCCCCCTCGCGGTCGCGATCGACATCGCAAAGATCGACATCACCGTCCGCCCCGGCGTCCGGCGCCGGAGAAACCGTTGCCGCCGATTGCAGTCAAATTTTTGCCGCGTGCGGCGGCGTTCGAAAACGTCGTCGAGCAAATCAAATCCAGTGCCGTCGCGTATTCGCTGTTTGCGCTGGCCCGATTGTTTTTGGAGAAAGCGACGCGTCACGATGTCCAACTGACCCCGCCGGAGGGCGTTTCGCTTTTCCAACTTGGCGAAAACGGCGCCGTTTCGGTCGATCGACCATTTCTCGAGCGCAACGCATTTCGTGCTACTCAAAGCGATCTTTACAAGATCGACATCACCGAGACCGAACCGATCAAAGGAAACTTCAACAACGTCGCGCGCGACCGATTGAGCGGAACGTTGCTCGGCCCGACCAATCATCACGATTATCAACGGCGCTTGCGAAATCTGTACGAGCAGCGTTTCAGCAGGCGAATGAGCTTTGGCGATTACCAGAGACAGATTCAGATCGTGACCGATCCGGCGGAGATCGAAAAATGGAAGGAAGACGCGCGCAAGGTCACCACCTTCACGACGCTGCGTGGAGAACCGCCGCAAACATTTTCATCCGCTGCCGAAGCTGAGAAGCATTTTAATCAAAATTATCTGCCGAGTTTAGCTCGACCGGTTTCGGAAGTAACGATCGACGGCCCGACGAGCCGGCGCTTGCACGATCGTGTTCTGAACAAAGTCATCGAAAATGAATGGACGCGCGAAACGAGATCGCCGTCGCAGATGATGCAGGAGCTGGCGGCGCGATTTCGTGAAGCTGGGCTGCACATTTTTCGTCACCGGCGCGGGATGTTGTTCGTCTCCTCGATTTATCCTCGCGCCTTCACCAACCAACAAACCGCTGTCTCATCGCAGGTCCGAACGATTGTCGATGCAATCGCCGCCCAGCCGAGAATTGGCCGGAAAGAATTGGCCGACAAATTGATAGTCGATCTTACCAGCGAAGAGGCGGAACGCGCGAAAATGGCGCTTGCTTCCGATCTTCTCTGGCTAATTTCCGCCGGGCGCGTAATCGAATTCAACGACGGATCGCTCGATCTGCCGCGCACAAGAGCGAAATCGAAAGAAGAAGGTGTAGCTGCCGGTCCGAGCCGGACTGGCACTGTCTCGGCGTCGGAATCAGCTCTGGAAGAAGAACAACGCGTCGAAGCAGGCGCGCCACCGGCTGATGAACAGATCGAAAGTCCGACGGATAGCGAAAAGGTTGTAGCTGCCGCTGTCTCAGCGCCAAAAGACAACTCGACAGAGTCTCGCCCTACCGAAAAAGAAGAACCGACCGAGATCGGCGGAAGTTAAAGGTGGATGGAGCAGTCCCTTGCTCGATGTTATTTCAACATCGCCGAAGGCGATCAAATTCTTACCATCGCGTGACCGAGCGCGCGATCCACCAATCAGATCGCGCCGGCCTTTTTCAGCGCTTTGTAAGCGCCGTTCTTGTTGATCGTCTTCAGCCCGCGCGCGGTCACGCGAACGCGGACGAACTTCTTCAGCTCCGGCACCCAGATTCGGTGCTGGTGCAAATTGGGCGCGAACCAGCGCGGCACATTTTTGGTTACGTGCCGGCCGACGCCGCCTTTTTTCTTGGCCATGCCGCGGCGGTGAATCTCGCTGCCGCGCATGGGTTTCGAACCGGTAATGTCACAAACTCTCGACATGATGCTTGAATCGGGGGCGCACAAGATGCCGCGAGAGAGAGGAATGTCAAGCGATCTAACCACAAATGGACACAAATGAGTGTGACAGAACTACCGATTCGCGTGTATTCGTGTCCATTGGTGATTAATCCGAAAAATGGCTCAGAAAAGTAATCATAAATTGCGGATGGGGATCGTCGGGGCGGGTAACATCGTGAAAACGCGGCATTTGCCCGCGTTGAAAAAGCATCCCGACGTCGACATCGTCGCTGTTTCCAACTCGACCTACGAGAGCGGGGAAAAGTTTTGTAAGGAAAATCTGCCAAGCGCGACGCCCATGGCGAACTGGGCCGACCTGCTCGCCTTACCCGATCTCGACATTATCTGGATCGGTACGCCGCCTTATATGCATTCGGCGGTTACCATTTCCGCGCTTGAGGCCGGCAAACATGTTTTTTGTCAGGCCCGCATGTCGATGGACCTAGCCGAAGCGGAAGAAATGCTCGCCGTTTCGAAACGTTTTCCAGAGCTGGTGACGATGCTCTGTCCGCCGCCGTACGGAATGCGCGCCGACTTGTTGATCAAGAAACTGCTCGCCGAAAACTCCATCGGCAAACCGCACGACGTGCGTATGCAAAGTTTTAACGGCCAGTATTTAAATCCAGAAGCGCCGGCGCATTGGCGCCAGAAGATCGAGATCAGCGGCCTCAACGTCCTGACTCTCGGGATTTACGTGGAAGTGATGCAACGCTGGCTCGGCGAAATTGTCGGTGTATTCGCGCGCGGAAAAATTCTGACTGCCGAGCGGCGCGGTTATCAAGTCATCGTTCCCGACATGTTGAATGTGCTTTGCGTTTTCGAGAACGGCGCTGAAGGCGTGCTCGAGTTCAGCGGCGTCCACGCCGGCGCGCCGAACGATCGGTTGCGAATTTTCGGCGACCGCGGCGCGATGCTTTACGATTTCACCAACGAACGCGTTCGCAGCGTGAAGTACGGCGGCCGCGAAATGGAAGATGTCGATGTTCCAAAGGATCTCGTGACCGAGTGGAGCGTGGAAAACGATTTCATCGCGGCGGTGAAATCAAAAGGCCGCAACCGCCCGCGACCAAGTTTCGAGGACGGCGTCCGCTACATGCGCGTCGTCCAGGCCGT
>DASZJH010000106.1:0-5930 GCA_035948375.1 Chthoniobacterales bacterium | reverse complement strand
GACGTGTGTCGTGGAAATGTTCGAGATGTCGAAACATTCCATCACTCGCGGTAATCGCGGCACCTGCAGTGCGTCGGCCAAAGCTTGCACGTCGGCGAGCGGGTCGATCGCGCTCGGCAAGCTTCCGCGAGTGAAACGCCGGGTCGATCGCGTTGTCTGCCGGACATCGTCGACCATGTTGCGAAGCTCGGCCGCTTTCTCGAAATCCATTTTCTCCGCGGCTTTGCGCATCTCTTCTTCCAACATCTCGATCATCTCGCGCGATTGCCCCTCCAGGAATTCGCACGCCTGCATCACGCGGTCGCGATATTGCTCGGCTGTAATTTCGCTCAACCGCACTGGCACCTGGTAAGTAGAAGACTTTAGCTCGCGTTCCGTCGGTGCCCCGCGCCCAAACGTAAGCACGCCAAATTTCTTTCGCATCAGATTCAGCGTCTGCCGCAGCGCGCCCGCCGCAGCAAAGGGTCCGAAGTACCGCGCGCTATCGTTTTTCTTCAATCGAGTCAGACGAAAGCGCGGCCATTCCTCCGACAGATCCACCTTCACCAGCAGGAACCGCTTGTCGTCGCGGAAAGAAATGTTGTAACGCGGCCGGTATTCCTTGATCAGTTTGCCTTCGAGCAAAACCGATTCGGCTTCACTGCGCACGACGTGGGTTTCGAAGTCCCATGTCGCTTCGAGCATGGCGCGCGTTTTCAAATCGGCCTGAGCCAGTTTCGACGGCAGAAAATACGAACTCACGCGCTTTCTGAGATCGCGCGCCTTGCCGACGTAGATCACGCGATTGAATCGGTCGCGCATCAAGTACACACCCGGTTTGTGCGGTACATCACGCACCTTCTCCTGGAGATCGGGTTTTTGTTTCCTCGCGACCGGCATTGAATCAGCGGGCAATGTATGCGCCGCACGGAAGATCGACAATGGAGCGAAAGGGATAAGCGACATGAACCGGCTGGCCGCGAGGGTAGCGGCGAGTGAGTCGGGAGAGGAACGAGTTCAATCGGCCGCTCTGGCGAATCTACGCCACCCGTCGCCGCGGCAACGCTGACTGCACCATCATCAGTTCGCTCACATTCTCGGGCGTGAGCAAACCCACAAGTCGTTTCATGCTATCGAGCACCGGCACTGCGGGACAATTGCACTCTTGCATGATCCGGAACGCTTCCTCGAATCGCGTCCCGGTGGTGACAGTGGGAATATCGCGGCGCATCACATCGCCGACCCGAATTGTGCCGTCATCTTTCCGCAACGCCGCGATCAGATCGTGCCGCGTCAAAATGCCCGCGACGTTTCCGGATCCGTCGAGCACTGGAAAATCGTGCTGAGATGTCGCCAACAAGGCGTCGACCGCTTCCTGCAACGGCGCTGTTTCCGGCAGCGTCCGAAATTCGCGAACCATCGCACTGGAAACTGGAAACCGACGTGATACATCGCGCATTTGGGCAAGAGCCGCTTCCTGCGACGCGCCGATGTAAACGAAGAACGCGATGAAAATCAGGAAGGGATTCGGAGGATAAAGGCCCGGAATTCCGAAGAGGCCAACAATTCCAAAAAGGAAGGCGAAAGCTTGTCCAACCGTTGCCGCGACTTGAGTGGCTCGCGCATAAGTCATCCGAGCAGCAAGCAAAGCGCGGAGCACGCGGCCGCCGTCCATTGGAAACGCTGGAATCAGATTAAACAACAACAGATAAACATTGATCTTGAAAAGACTCATTACCAAGTCGTCACCTTGAATAGGCGTGCTGAGATCGGCCGTGCCTCGCGCCGCAATGACTGCGAATAGCGACAATGCAATAATTGCAGTCACCGCCGGTCCGGCCGCGGCGATTACCAGTTCCTGCTTTGGTTCTTCGGGTATTCGTTCGAGCCGCGCCACGCCACCGATCGGCAACAGGGTGATGTCGGGCGTGTTAATGTTGTAGGCTTTCGCTGCGAGCGCATGTCCAAATTCGTGGAGCACTACGCACAAGAACAACAGCAGCACAAAAATGGCGGCGCCGATGGAACCAATAGCCACCCAAACAATCAGCAAGAGAAACGTAATGTGAATGCGCAGTTGAATACCGGCGATCCGCGCGATGGGAATTGACCAGCTCATAAACTGAATCTCGTTCCCTTTTGAATCGCGCGCCAGCGGTGTTGAAGACGCTCTGCCGACAATTCAAACTAAGGCACCGATGGAAGTTGTCGATGTTGCGATTGTCGGAGGCGGTCCGGCCGGATCGGTCTGCGCCGCCCTTTGCGCATCCGCGGGATTGCGAATTGCTTTGATTGAGCGCGAAAGGTTTCCGCGCGAGAAAGTTTGCGGCGACTGCATCAATCCGGCGTGCTGGCCGGTTTTGGAACGACTCGGAGTCGCGCGAGAAATTCGGGATTCACCATCCGCTGCACTCAACGGCGTGGAATTTATCGCTATCGACGGTCAAAAATTACAGGTCGACTTTGCGCCAAACGAACGCGGCATGATCGCGATCAAGCGCAGCTACTTTGACAACATCTTGCTCAATCGCGCGCGCGAGCAGGGCGCACAAGTTCACGAAGAAGCCACAGTCGTGTCGCTGCACAAAACTCGTGACCGCGATTGGAAGATCGACATCGTCCGGGAAACCTTGCTCGCTCGAATTCTGGTTGGCGCCGACGGACGAAATTCCACGGTCGCGCGCCTTTGCAATTTGCTACCGTCGCCTGAGCGTGAGCGAATCGCGCTCCAAGCGCATGTTCCGCTGCCCGCAGATTTCGGAAATCGCATCGTGTTGCAATTTCTGCCGGAGGGTTATTCCGGTCAGGCGCCCGTGAACGATCGCGAGCTCAACCTTTGCCTTGTCGGAACGGCACCGACGATTTCATCGCTTCGGGCCTGGGCCCAGCGAAAATTCAATCTCCCGGCCGGTCAATCCTGGCGCAGCATCACGCCGCTGACCCGGGCGCCGATCACCGCGCGCCGCGAGAATTTGTTTTTGATCGGAGACGCCGCGCGCGTGGTCGAGCCGTTCACCGGCGAAGGAATTTATTACGCACTTCGTTCAGGCGAGCTCGCAGCAGAGGCGATTACAAAAATTCTTCGCGGCGAAGATCGACAATTGGCAGCAAAGGCATTTACTCGCGCGCATCGCGCAATGTATCGCGGCCGATTGTGGATCAACCAGCTGGCGCGCGCAGCCGTCTTGCACTCACGTTTCGCGTCTTCTCTACTCGCGACACCAATCAGTGCGCCGATTCTGCGCGCATTCACCCGAAAAATCGTTAGATCGATTGCTGCGCCGCTTTGACTGTATTCGCCATCAACATCGCGATGGTCATCGGTCCGACGCCCCCCGGCACCGGTGTAATTGCTTTTGCCTTCGGCGCAACTTCATCAAAGGCGACGTCGCCGATCAAACGATAACCACGCGGATTGCTCGCATCGTCCACGCGATTGATTCCAACATCGATCACGACCGCGCCTTCGCGCACGTGATCGCCTTTGACAAAGTGTGCGCGACCGATTGCGGCAATCAGAATATCGGCAGAGCGCGTAATCGCTTCGAGATTTTTACTTCGCGAATGGACGACCGTCACCGTCGCATCGCCACCTTTCGCTTTTTGCATCAACAACAGCGCCACCGGCTTTCCGACGATCATGCTGCGACCAAGCACGACGACGTGCGCGCCGGCGATGTCGATCTTGCTTTCGATGAGCAAACGCTGAACGCCGAGCGGCGTGCAGGGAACGAATCCGGTGGGATCGCCCATTGCAAGTTTCGCGACATTGAGCGGGTGAAAGCCATCCACGTCTTTGCGGGGATCGAGCGCTCGCACGATCGCGGCCTCATCGATCTGTTTTGGCGGCGGCGATTGAACCAGAATCCCGTGGACTGCCGGATCGCGATTTAATTCTCCGACGCGGCCCAGCAATTCGTCCTGACTCGTGGTTTCCGGCAGCTCGAGCTTGACCGAATGCAGCCCAAGCTCGCGACTCATTTTATCCTTCGAACGGACGTAAGCGCGCGATGCGGGATCGTCCCCGACCAAAACCACGGCCAGTCCGGGCGTGACGCCTTTCGATCTCATCGCCGCGATTTCGCCACGAAGATCGACATAAACCTTTTCGGCGATGGTGCGGCCGTCGATCAGATTGGACATGCAACGAAATTAGATGAGCTAACGCCGTTCAACCAGCGACATCATCGCGTTTTGCAAGCGCACTCGCTCGGCTTCGAATTCTTCCGGCGTAGATGTCGATCTTACGTGCTCGGGTTCGCCAATAATCACGCGCACTCTGGAGAACGGCCGGGGAACAATGAATCGGTCCCAGCTTTTCACCCGCCAGCAGCTCGAATACTCCATGTTCATCGGCAAGACGCGTGCGCCGGTTTTTTGCGCGAGAAAAATAACGCCGGGACCAATTTCATAAGCCGGCCCGCGCGGACCATCCGGCGTGATGACAACGTCGCGGCCAGCGGCGAGCACGTCGCTGAGTTGCAGCAAGGCGGTCGCGCCGAGTTTCGAGCTCGAACCGCGCACCACGTCGTAGTCGAAGCGGTGGATGGCGTCGCTCAGAAGATCGCCGTCGCGACTCGCGCTGATAAGGGCCGTGCCGTGGCGATTGCCAAAGAAGCGACGGAGAACGAGCGGAAAAATCAGCAAGCGATTGTGCCAAAGTGCGCCGATATAATTCTCCGTCACCGGTTTTTCGACAATGCCCGCGCGATCATCGATTTGGTAGCGCAAGGTGCGCCCCAACGCTTTCAACAGATAAAATCCAAACGCGATCAGCCATCGCGCCTTCCGGCCTTCGATCTTCAAGACTTTTTGCGGGCGCCGCGGCGCGCGGTTTGGTCGGCCCAGCGATAGGCGCGCGGATTTGGCAGCCCGATTTGGTCAAGAATTCGCCAGACCACGGTGTCGACAACATCGGCAACGGAAGAGGGACGGCTGTAAAAAGACGGAATCGCCGGCAGGACGATCGCGCCTGCTTCGAGAAGCGTGACGACGTTGCGCGCGTGAATCAAATTCCACGGCGTCTCGCGCGGAACGAGAATCAGTTTGCGGCGTTCTTTTAGGAAAACATCGGCCGCGCGCAAGAGAGCAGTGTCGCTGGAGCCACCCGCGATCCGGCCAACCGTGGCCATCGAACAAGGAACGATTGCCATCGCGTCGAACCGCGACGACCCGCTAACGAACGGAACGTTGAGATCGTTCTCGGCATGTTGAGCGATTTCTTTGGAAACTTTGAAAGCGCCGAGCTCCTGTTTCGCCACTTGCTTTGCGTGACTGCTCATCACTAGATGAATCTCGTGTGCGGCTGGGTCAATTTGCTCGAGCAAGCGCTGCAAGTAGATCGAGCCACTTGCTCCCGTGGCCGCGATAACAAGTTTCATCTGCGAAGAGTTTGAATTTAATCGGTTAACGGGGCAATAAGATACACGATGGTTAAGAAACTGTTACATACGCGCTACCGGGTGAAGGACCTCGAGAAGACGGTAAGCTTTTACAAGGATGTGCTCGGCCTTCAGGAAACACGGCGACATACGTCGGGGCGAGGTTCACAATTGGTCTTTCTCAAGGCGCCGCAAAGCGAAGAAGAAATCGAGCTTTGCAAATTCGACGAAAGCGGTCCGGTGATCGTTGGGCCGGACCTGACTCACCTTGCATTCGAAGTGGACGATCTCGAAGAATTCGCCCGCGAATCGGCAAAGAAAGGTTATCCACTCTCGGACGGCCCGCATAAAACGTCAGGCGGCAGCGCTATCGCCTTCATCGATGCGCCGGAAGGCTACGAAATCGAATTGATCCAGCGCGGAACAGACTTGTAGGCACTGCTTGCGCGCATCGCGTCTTTATCGCTTATTTGCCGCCCATGAATCGCTGGTTTCGCGCAGGGTTAACTTTTTGCGCGCTGGGTCTGTTCAGCGTTTGTCTAGCGCTCGAACCGCCGGACGAGGAAAACC
>DASZJH010000105.1:0-18644 GCA_035948375.1 Chthoniobacterales bacterium | reverse complement strand
CCGCGCCAATCTTTCACCATCTCGTGCCAGCGATACGGATTCTCGCGCTGGACTTCGAGCAAGAGATCTTTGATGACTTGCTCTTCTTTGTTTGCCGATTTCGATTTCGCCCAGTCGCTGCCCTCTTCGAGCTCGTAACCCTTATGAATCAGCAGCGTCGCGTCACCACCATCATCGACAATCAACTGCGGACCTTTGCCGTCCGGGTGCGAGAGCGCGCGATAGGTGCACCACCAATAATCTTCGAGCGATTCACCTTTCCATGCGAAAACGGGGACGCCGACCTTTGCCACCGCTGCTGCCGCGTGATCCTGCGTTGAAAAAATGTTACATGACGCCCAGCGCACCGACGCGCCGAGGTCGCGCAACGTTTCGATCAATACTGCGGTCTGGATCGTCATGTGCAGCGATCCGGTGATGCGCACGCCGTTGAGCGGGTTTTGCGGCGCGTACTTCTCGCGGATCGCCATTAGTCCCGGCATCTCTTTTTCTGCAATGGAAATTTCCTTTCGGCCAAAATCCGCCAGCGAAATGTCGGCGACTTTGTGATCCTGTTTCGTCTTTGGTTCGGTTGCTGTCGTGCTCATAAGATTATTTCGCCGCCTTTTTTAATTCGGCGGCCTTATTCGTTTGCTCCCAAGTGATGTCCGGGTCGTCGATTTTGCCGAAGTGTCCGTAGTTCGTCGTCTTCAAGTAGATCGGCCGCAGAAGATCGAGCTGCCCAATAATCGCGGCCGGTTTGAAACTGAATGTCGATCTTACCGCGCGTTCGATTTTGTCTTCATCGACTGTGTTTGTGCCAAAAGTATCGATATGCACGCTGAGCGGTTCGGGATGACCGATGGCGTAGGCGAACTGGATTTCACATTTCGACGCTAGTCCGGCCGCCACCACGTTTTTAGCCACCCAACGTCCCATGTAAGCCGCGCTTCGATCCACCTTGCTCGGATCTTTTCCGGAAAACGCGCCGCCGCCGTGACGTCCCATTCCGCCGTAGGAGTCGACGATGATCTTGCGTCCGGTTAGGCCAGTATCGCCTTGCGGTCCGCCGACGACGAAATTGCCGGTTGGATTAACGAGAAACTTGGTGTCGTCGTTCATCATTTCGTGCGGCAAAACTTTGCGAATGATTTCTTCGATAATGAAACTGCGAATTTCGGAATGCTTCACGTCCTTGGCGTGCTGCGTTGAAACCACCACGCAGGAAATGCCAACCGGTTTGCCATCTTCATAAATCACTGAGACCTGCGATTTCGCGTCCGGACGCAGCCACGGAACTTTTCCGCTTTTGCGCACGCGCGTGAGTTCGCGGCCTAACCGATGCGCAAACATGATGGGCGCCGGCATCAATTCCGGCGTCTCGTTGCTCGCGTAGCCGAACATCAATCCCTGATCGCCCGCCCCTTGTTCGGCCGTGTCTTTTCCATCGACGGCGCGCGCATCCACGCCCTGCGCGATATCGGGCGATTGCCGGGTGATGATGTTCTGAATGTCGATCTTGTCCGCGTGGAAAACGTCGTCGTCGTTCACGTAACCGATCTCGCGGACGCAATCGCGCACGATTTTTGAAATTGGCACGACCGTTTCCAGCGCGCGGGTTTCGGGCAAATTCGGGATCGTGATTTCGCCGCCTACGATGACGGTGTGACTCTTGGCGTAAGTCTCGCACGCGACGCGGCTGCGCTTGTCCTGGGCGAGACAGGCGTCGAGAACGGCGTCGGAAATGGTATCGCAGACTTTGTCGGGATGACCTTCGCCAACTGATTCGGAGGAAAAGATGTAGCGGCGCGACATAATGAGAAGTGACGAGTGATTAGTGACCAGTGACCAGAACGAAAATCAAGATCCGCACAACATATTGACCGATCATGATATGTAGATATATCGTCTCAGAGCAGGGATGACGTCAACCATTAATTTGCTGCGGCTCCTGGCCGATCCGACCCGGCTGCGCTTGCTTTTGCTCCTGGAGCAGGAAGAGCTGTCTGTCGCCGAGCTGCAACAAATCCTCGGGATGGGTCAGTCGCGCATTTCCAGTCATCTCGCGCAGTTAAAGCGTGCTGGAGTCGTCGAAGATCGGAGGTCGGGTAAGAATGTTTACTACGGCGCAACCAAAACTGGAGGGCGAAACGGAGCGCGCGGCGGGGTTCAACAAATTATCGAAACACTTTCGCGCGAAATTCCGGAAACCGCGCGTGATCGCACCGCCTTGAAGCTGGCGTTGCGGAAGCGTCAGGATAAAGCGCGCGAATATTTCGATGAGCTCGCTGGAAAATTTGGACGCAGCTATGTGCCGGGCCGTTCCTGGAAAGCGTTGTCGCATGCGTTGATCTCGCTGGTTCCGAAACTGACCATTGTCGATCTTGGCGCGGGCGAGGGAACGCTTTCGCAATTGCTCGCCAAGAACGCGCGCAAAGTCATCGCAGTCGATAATTCGCCGAAGATGGTGGAGTTCGGTTCAGAGCTGGCGAAGAAGCACGGAGTCAAGAATCTCGAATATCGACTCGGTGATTTGGAGGATCCGCCGATTGCAAAAGAGAGCGTGGATCTCGTGCTGCTGAGTCAGGCTCTCCATCACGCGATCAAGCCGGAGCGCGCCATCAAATCGGCCCATCAAATTCTAAAAAAGAATGGCCGGATCGTTGTCCTCGATCTCTTGAGCCACAATTTCGAAAAAGCCAGGAAGCTTTATTCCGATCACTGGCTTGGTTTCAGCGAGGTCAACCTCCACCAGTTACTGGAACAGGGCGGCTTCCGTGAAATCGAAGTCAACGTGGTCTCGCGCGAAAAACAGAACCCACAGTTTCAGACGGTATTCGCGACCGGGGTCAAGTGAACGAGGCGTTCAACTTGCCTGTCTAACGATTGCCGTTGAACGTTAACCAACCTGAATCTGTTTCAATGAACGGCTTCTTCGACGAATTGAAGCGGCGCAAGGTCTATCGCGTCGCCATTGCCTACATCGTTGCGGGATGGGCACTGGCGCAAGGAATCTCCCAGGTGCTTCCGGTTTTCGAGATTCCAAATTCGCGAATTCGTGTCGTGATTGTGCTGCTGCTAATTGGTTTTCCGGTCGCCTTGGTTTTGGCCTGGATTTTCGACATCACGCCAAGCGGAATCCAGCGCACATCAAGAGTGGATGCTCAACAGACGCCAGTTTCGCATCGGCGGCGCAATGTCTTCTGGCTCGCGGCCGGCGGCTTTCTTATTTCGGCGGCAGTGGGCTTTTTCGTTTTGCCGCGAGCTGTGGCTCACAAGGTCGATAAATCAATTGCAGTTTTGCCTTTCGAAAATTTAAGCGATGAGAAAGAGAACGCCTATTTCGCTGACGGAATTCAGGACGACATCCTGACCAACCTGTCCAAGATCGGCGATTTGAAAGTAATCTCGCGGACATCGGTAATGCCATATCGCGGCAAGACGCAGAACCTGCGCGACATCGGCAAAACGCTAGGGGTTGCGAACATTCTCGAGGGCAGTGTGCGCCGGTCCGGCAACAAAGTGCGCGTGAATGTCCAGTTGATCGACGCAACCAACGACCAGCACCTCTGGGCGGAAGATTACGATGGGGACCTGAGCGACGTATTCAAAATCCAAACCGATCTGGCCACGAGAATCGCTAGCGCGCTGCAGGCGAAGCTTTCGCCGACCGAAAAAGCGCAGATGACGCAAAGGCCGACCGAAAATGGTGAAGCTTATCTCGCCTACATCCAGGCAATGAATTTGTTCATGCCGGAAGAAAGCGAAAAGCTCAAGCAGGCCGAGCAACTCTATCAGCGCGCGCTCGAACTCGATCCGAATTTCGCGCTCGCCTCCGCCCGGCTCTCCCATCTCGAAAGTTGGATGTTTCATTCCATCGATCCAAGTGTGGCCCGGCGCACCACAGCGCGGACCCTGGCGGAGCAGGCGCTAAAATTGCAGCCCAATTTACCGGAGGCGCACCTCGCGCTGGGTTACTGTTATTATTACGGCGATCTGGATTACGATCGCGCGTTGAGCGAATTCAAAATCGCGCAGAACGGATTGCCGAACGATCCGGACGTACTTCTCTCGCTCGGCGCGATCCAGCGGCGTAAAGGTCAGTGGGCGGAATCGACCGCATATTTCGAGAAGGCCGCTTCCGTTAACCCGAAGGTTGGCTGGGTCCTGCAAAATCTTGGAATCAACTACGAAGCGGTCCGAAACTATGAGGCCGCCGAGAAAATCTATGATCGTGGGATTGAAGTGGCGCCAACCTCGTTCGGTTTGCGGGGACTCAAGGCGAAGCTCGCGATTGCTTGGAAAGGGGACGTGAGCGTGGCCGAGCGGATGCTTGCAAACGTTCCACCGGATTTCGATCCAGAAGGAATGATTACCGAAGGCCGCATAGGAGTATTTATTTTGGAGAGGAAATTCGCGGAGGCGCTGGCTGTCTTGCAAAAAATCAACGGCGACATTTTGCATGGCGAAAATGGCTCGCCCACATCGAAAGGTTTACTCGAGGGGATTTGTTACTTCTTTCTGAATGACAAGGCAAAGATGCGGGAATCGATGGAACGCGCGCGGGTTTTTGTGGAGCAGCAGTTGCGCGAGAATCCGAATGATGCGGGACATCATGCTCAGCTGGGCACCATTTTCGCCGCGCTCGGACGTAAGGAAGACGCGATTCTGGAGGGGAAACGCGCGACCGAGTTGCTCCCGGAATCGAAGGACGCCTTCGATGGGCCGGGCATGACGATTCAACTCGCGCAAATTTATGCGTGGACGGGCGAATTCGATCAGGCCCTGCAGTTGATCGAACATTCACTAACTACTCCGGCCGGCATTACCGCTGCGCTTCTCAAGCTCGACCCGGTTTGGGACCCATTGCGCAAAGATCCGCGGTTTCAGGCTTTGATCGACAAGTACAGTGCGAAAGCCTAGTTCGTTCGCGCTGCTCCTGATTTCGTTTGCCAGCGCTGCTCAGGCGCAGTGGACACAAATTTCGTCCCAATCCGAACCGTCGCCAGCTAAAGGTCTCGAACATCGTTATGTAGTGGTGGAGCATTCAAGCAGTGGCGAGCGCGCGTCGTTGGAACTGGCAATCTTTTCCACGAAATTGTGCCGGCTTCGAGTTGTCGATCAACCTTCGGAACCGCGAGACGATTTGGAGGACGTGATGGCGCGCGGAAATTTTCTGACCGGCGTGAACGGAGGCTACTTCGATCCGCAATACAACCCGATTGGGTTGTTGATCGTCGATGCAAAGATCATCACACCGCTGCAAAGAGCCCGATTGCTCAGTGGCGTATTAAGCGCATCGGGAAAAAGGATTCAAATTTCGCGCGTCGCCGAATTCTCACCCAACCAGAAACTGGAAGCCGCGGTCGAGTCCGGACCGATGCTTGTCGATGCTGGCAAATGGGTGCGCGGTTTGGAATCAACCAAGATTGCGCGGCGGACATTTGCCGCCATCGCGAGCGGCGACAAAGCGGCGCTCGGCTTTTGCTCGGACGTGACGTTGTCGGATTTGTCGAGCATTCTCGCGGTGATCACAATTCCTGAATTCAAAATCCAACGCGCGCTGAATTTGGACGGCGGTTCCTCAAGCGCGTTCTGGTTCAAACGCGCGAACGGAAACGTATTTTCCATCGCCGAACGGAAGCCAGTGCGTGATTTTGTGGCCGTGGTCCCGCGATGAGAACCTTCGGCGGATTTAAATCGGGAAAGGAATTTTTCTACGGCGAAGTACGCGGTGACGATGTTCACATTTTGAGCAAGCCGTATTGGATCGAGATCGAACCAACGGGCGAGGTGAAGAAGCTAGCGAGCGTGGTTGTCGATCTTCCAGTTGCGCCATCAAAGCTGATCGCAGTTGGATTGAATTACGCGGATCACATCGCGGAGATGAACCGGACGCCGCTCGGGACGCCGTTGATCTGGTTCAAGGCGCCGAGTTCGCTTCTGCCGCACAATGGTGTCATTAAAATCGCCTTCCCGGACCATCAAACCGATTTTGAAGCCGAGCTCGTCATCGTGATCGGACGCATGGCCAAGAATGTTTCGGCCGAACAGGCCAATAATTTTATTTTCGGGTACACGATTGGTCTCGACGTCAGCGATCGCGATTTGCAGAAGTCGGAAAAACAATTCGGCCGCTGCAAATCGTTCGACACTTACACGCCGCTCGGCCCGTTCGTATACGTCGATGTCGATGTTCGCGATTTGTCGGTGGAATTGCAGCAGAATGGCGAAACCCGTCAGCGCGCGCGCACCAGCCAGATGATTTATCCGCCGGCGGAAATTGTTTCTTTCGCCAGCCAGTCGCTGACTTTGCTGCCGGGTGATGTGATTTTGACTGGAACGCCGTCGGGCGTTGGGCCAATTCGGAACGGCGACAATTTGGAAGCGCAGATTGGCGATTGGTCGCCGTTGCGAAACCGCGTGGCGACGCGGTAATCTGCTCTCGCGCTACATCCTGCGGGCGTGGCTGATGCGAATATTAAATGGCATCAGTCCAACCACAGTCCACTAAAGAAAAGTGAAAAGTTTTGCTCGACTCGCGTCCAAGCCTTTTGGGATAAAAGAGATGTGCCGAGCAGTAAATTCAACTCCGCCGAAATTATGAAAACATTGCTTACTCTCTGTGTCAGCTTCATCGCGTTGAGTGCCTTTGCCCAACAACCGCAGCGGCCCGGTCAACAACAACCGCCGCCACCGCCGGGGAACGCGCCTCCAGCCACGGGCGCGCCGATGAATCCAGCGCAAGCGCAACCGCCGGGTGCTCCAGGTCAGCCGCCGGGCGTGCCGGCTCAACAACCGGCCGGAGCTCCAGGTCAACCGCCGCCAAATGGAATGCCGCCGGCAGCGCCGGGGACCGCGCCGGGTGTAGCACCTCCCGGAACTAGCGTTACTGCGACTTTAAGTCCGGCACCAAGTGCATCAGCCGCGCCGGCCGCGCACTTGTACGAAACAAAAGTTACGGGCAACTACTTCATTGACAAGTTTAACCAAGGCGGACCCGTGATGTGGCCGATCTTGATCGTGTCGATCGTAGCGCTGACCGTTGTGATCGAGCGAGTTTTCTGGTGGGGTGGCCGCTGGTTCCGTCGCGATCCAAAACGAATCGAAAAAGTTTTCACTGCGATTGAAGTCGGGGACGTCGCGGAGGCGTCGCGGCTATCACGCGATTCGCGAGATCCGGTTCTGCGCATGATGTGGAATGGCTTGAACCATCAACACGCGTCGTTGCAGGGCGCCTTGCAGGTCGCAGCCGGTATTGAAATCAAGCGCGCCGGCCGGTTCCTCGTTGTGATGGATACGTTGGTCACGCTCGCGCCGTTGCTCGGTTTGTTGGGAACGGTTACCGGATTGATCAAAGCATTCGGCGCTCTTGGAAACGAAGAAATCGCGGTCGTGGCCGTAACTGGCGGTATCGCAGAGGCGCTCATCGCCACCGCCTGCGGTCTCGGCATCGCGATCTTCTCGCTGATTCCGTTTAACTTTTTCACTTCGCGCGTGTCTAACTTAGAGTTCGAGCTGCAAACCGCGGCCACGAACCTTGAAGTTATGTTGGAAGCGCAGAGTAAGGGGCACGAGGTTGCGATCGGCGGACATGCGCCGAGTTCGGCCAAAGGCTCGTCGATCTAAAAGTTTATGCGCGTCAGTTCGCCAATACCGCACCACAAAGCGCGGATCGAGATCATCCCTTTGATCGACATCATGTTCTTTTTGTTGGCGAGCTTCATGATGGTGAGCCTGAGCCAGGTGCACATGAAGGGCATGAAGGTGAATCTGCCGACTGGGCAAACCGGCGAAACACAAGCCAAGAACGAATACATCAGCGTGTCGGTCGATCGTGACGGCCATCCGTATTTTGATAAAGAAGAAATGCGGAGCTACGAGGACTTGGCTGCCAGGTTAAAGAAAGTCCACGACGAAAATCCGGAAGCCAAAGTGTTCGTGCGCGGCGATGCGGACACGGTTCACTTCAATATCATCCGTGTCCTCGACACCTTGCGCTCCGTCGGTTTTTACAAAGTGGCGTTTGAGATCAAGAGCGAAGCGCTGAAAAACATGCCTGCTCCGTCAACCGGACCATAGTTATGGCTGCACCATTGCTTTATAGACCGCCACCTCGCTGGCAATTCTGGGTGGCTTTCGGTAGTGCTGTGATGATCGAATTGGGAGCTGTACTGATTGCAGCCATTCCCAAGCACGAGCAAGCCGTCGATCTGTCGCAAATTCCCACCGCGACTGTCGAAGCGACATTGCAACCGGAAGATCAACCGACGCCGCCACCGGAAGACATTCCAATTCAGGAGCCGCCGCCAATTCCTGAAGTGGCACCCGAATTTCATGAAGAAAAACCACCACCGCCAAAAACCAACAAACCTACTGGGCCAGTTAAAGCGCCCCAGGGGGTGACTGGAACCATGTCGATCAGTGGAGCGAAGGCGGCCGCGATTTTCGCGCCGAAGCCGGATTACCCGTACGAAGCGCGCAGCCGTCACGTCACCGGCAGTGGTGTTTGCGTGCTGACGGTTGACGTCGCCAGTGGCAACGTAACCGATGCGAGCATGGCACAAAGCATAGGCAGTCCGATTCTTGATAATTCGACAACCAGTACCTTTCGGCGCTGGCGATTTAGACCTGGTGCTGCGGCGCCGAAGGTAAAGGTGCCGATCACTTACACGATGACCGGAGCGTCCTATTAGTTATGCAAGTCGCCTCTCCAATTCCCAAGAAGCACGCCCGAATCGAGATCATCCCTTTGATCGACATCATGTTCTTTCTGTTGGCGAGCTTCATGATGGTGAGCTTGAGCCAGACCCACATGAAAGGCATCAAGGTAGCATTACCGTCGGCCACCGTACCGCCGCCGAACACACCGAAGGACTTCGTCTCAATTCGTGTCGGCGCTGGTAATACGGTGAGCTTTGATGGGCAATATGTGACAGATGACCAAGTAATGCCTCGGCTGTTCCAACTTCACGCTGCTAATCCGAACATCAAGGTTTCAATCAGCGCTGAAGGTATGGCACTCCACGGCGACGTAATCCGAGTGCTCGACGAAGTCAGGCGGGCCGGTATTCAGAAAGTCGGTTACCAAATTCGGGCTGCGAGTGGTGGTGCGGCCGGACCGGGTGCTCCCGGTGCGCCGGGCGCCCCGCCTCCGCCGCATTAATTTCCCAACGCGCAGAGTGCTTTGCGTAACCTCGTAATCGCCTTCGCGCGATGACTGATCTGGTTCTTCGACTCGGACGCCATTTCCGCAAACGTCTTCTCGAACCCCGTTGGCTGAAAAACTGGATCGTAGCCGAAACCGCCAGTTCCGCGCGGAGGATCGACAATCTCGCCTTCAACCAGGCCCTCGAAAGTTCCGACGACGTCTCCCGAGCGCGCCAGCGCGATCACGCAACGAAAGCGAGCCGATCGCTTCGCGACGTCCTTCATTTTTCGAAGCAATTTGTCGATGTTCGCGGAGTCTCTCGCATGTTCGCCGGCATAGCGTGCCGAGTAAATTCCCGGCGCGCCGCCGAGGGCGTGGACTTCAAGTCCGGAATCGTCTGCCACGATCAGCTGGTCGACCACTTTTGAGACACTAACAGCCTTCAGAACCGCGTTTTGCTCAAATGTGCTTCCTGTTTCTTCCGGCATTTCGAGCGCCGGAAGCGAGCTGAGATCGGAAATTTGGAAGTCATCTCCAAGTAGCTTCTGAAACTCGCGGCTCTTATGCGTATTTCCTGTTGCGAGCAGTAAGTCCATTTGCTTTTCCTGCGTTCCTGCTTTCCTAAGAGATGATCCGATGAGTAGCGAGCGTCGCAAACCCTATCCGTTCGATCAGATCGAGCCGAAGTGGCAGAAAATCTGGGACGAACGCCGGAGTTTTCGTGCGCCGAATCCGGGCGAGACAGGATTCGATTCAAAAAAATCGAAATTCTATGTGCTCGACATGTTCCCCTATCCGAGCGGCGCCGGTTTGCATGTCGGACATCCTGAAGGTTACACCGCGACCGACATCATCGCGCGCTACAAACGGATACGCGGCTTCAATGTTTTGCATCCAATGGGCTGGGACGCGTTTGGTCTGCCGGCCGAGCAGTACGCGATTAAGACCGGACAGCATCCCGAGCTGACCACGCGCGAGAACATTGCCAAATTCAAATCGCAACTGAAGCGGATCGGTTTTTCCTACGATTGGCAGCGCGAGATCAACACGACCAACCCCGGCTACTACAAGTGGACCCAGTGGATTTTTCTACAGATCTACAATTCGTGGTTCAATCCCAAGACGAACAAGGCCGAGCCGGTCTCGACGTACCGCGGCAAAGATCCTGATAGCGTGCGGCTTGCTTACGTGGCCGACGTTCCGGTGAATTGGTGCCCGGAGCTCGGGACGGTGTTGGCGAACGAGGAAGTTGTCGATGGGAAGAGCGAAGTTGGCGGTTTTCCCGTGGTCCGGCGGCCGATGCGCCAATGGATGTTGCGCATCACTGCCTACGCAGAACGTCTGATCAATGAATTGGATGGGCTCGATTGGCCGGAAGGAATCAAATTGCTTCAGCGAAATTGGATTGGTCGTAGCGAAGGCGCAGAGATCGATTTCAAGATCGACAAGTTCGACCAGAAGATTCGCGTGTTTACGACGCGCCCGGACACGCTTTACGGCGCGACTTACATGGTGCTGGCGCCGGAACATTCACTCGTCGATCAAATCGTCACCGAAGAACAATGGCCGGCCGTGCGCGAATATCGAGAACGGACCGCGCGCAAGAGCGATCTCGAACGGGCCGAACTCGCGAAGGAGAAAACCGGCGTCTCTACCGGCGCATATGCAGTCAATCCGGCAAACGCAGAGAAGATCCCGATCTGGATCGCCGATTACGTGTTGCTTGGTTATGGGACCGGCGCGATCCAGGCCGTTCCCGCGCACGACGAACGAGATCTGGAATTCGCGCGCAAATTCGATTTGCTGATTCGCCAAGTTGTTCGACCGCCGGGCCAAGAAAATCCGATCGGATTTGTCGGCGAGGGCGTTGCGATCAATTCGCCGATCATTGACGGGCTCTCGTCGCGCGAAGCGATTCGCAAGATCACTGAATGGTTGGAAAAGCGCGGGCTTGGCAAACGCGCCGTCAATTACAAACTGCGCGATTGGCTTTTCTCACGCCAGCGTTACTGGGGCGAACCCTTCCCGATTGTTTGGGAGCCCGATCCGGACGGGCTCAAACATCGTGCGCTCAAGGAAACCGAGCTGCCGGTAGTGCCGCCGCCGCTGGAAGATTATAAACCGACCGGCACCGGCGAACCGCCTCTGGCTAAGGCGAAGGATTGGATTCATTACTCAAAGAAGGCGACGCGCGAACTCAACGTAATGCCGCAGTGGGCGGGCTCATGTTGGTATTACCTTCGGTTTTGCGACCCGCGCAACGACAAGCGGTTCGTCGGTGAAGAAGCGGAACGATATTGGGCGGCAGGAAATCATCCCGGCACTGTCGATCTTTACGTCGGTGGAACTGAGCACGCGGTGTTGCATCTGCTTTACGCGCGTTTTTGGCACAAGGTGTTGTTCGATCTCGGTTACCTGTCGAAGCCGGAGCCGTTCCAGCGTTTGGTCAATCAAGGAATCATTCTCGGCGAGGATAGTCAGAAAATGTCCAAGTCGCGCGGGAACATCGTGAACCCCGACGACGTGATCGAACAATACGGTGCAGACGCGTTTCGCTGTTACGAAATGTTCATGGGGCCGCTCGAACAAATGAAACCGTGGAGCATGCGCGGCGTCGAAGGGGTGTCGCGCTTTCTAGCGCGAGTATGGCGCTTGATGATGACTGAAAATCAGGCTGGCGAATGGCAACTGTCCACCGCGCTGAAAGATGTCGATCTTACCAAGGCGCAGCAGAAGATTCTGCACGCCACGATCAAGAAAGTGACCGAAGACATCGAGTCACTTTCGTTCAACACCGCGATCTCGCAGATGATGATTTTCGTGAACGCGTTCACGAACGCGGAAGTGCTGCCAATATCTGCAATGCGGACCTTTTTGATTTTGCTGAATCCGTTCGCGCCGCACCTCAGCTCCGAACTCTGGGAGAAGCTCGGATCGCCCCGCGACATTACGACTCAGACGTGGCCCTCTTACGAGGCAAAATTGCTGATCGAAGACGAAGTTGAAATTGTAATCCAGATAAACGGAAAGGTTCGCGACCGGATGATGATGTCGATCTCTGCCACGGAAGATGAAATGAAAACCGCCGCGCTAGAGAATCCCAAATTAAAGGAGCTCATCGCCGGGAAGAATATTTGCAAAGTGGTGGTCGTCCCCAAAAAGCTTGTGAACATTGTCTTGGGGTAGTTAAACAGACGGGCGTGTGGAAGGAATTCAAAGAGTTCGCCGTCAAAGGAAACGCGATTGATCTTGCTGTCGGCGTCATCATCGGCGCAGCCTTTGGAAAGATTGTTAGTTCGATCGTTGAAGACTTGCTCATGCCGCCGGTTGGCCGGCTGGTCGGCAATCTTGATTTCAGCAATCTCTACGTCCCGTTATCGGACAAGATCACTCCAGGTCTGTCTCTAGTAGAGGCGAAAAAATTGGGACCGGTTTTTGCCTACGGCAACTTCATCACCACCACGATCAATTTTCTTATCGTCGCGTTTTGCATCTTTCTGGTTGTGAAAGGGATCAACAAGCTGAAACAGCCGAGTCCGAAGGGCGACCCGGTAGTGAAGGAGTGTCCGGCCTGCACGATGTCGATCCCGATCAAGGCGACGCGCTGTCCGCATTGCACAACCGACCTCGCCGGAACACAGCGCGGCTAGTGAATAACGTGTGAGTAATCCTGGCAGCTAGCCCGCTTCCTGCTCATTTTTACCCAGCTAGAAGTAGCTGAGCGTGAAAAAGATAAAATTACCAACACGTAAGATTGTTCTTGCCTCGCTGAGCTTCGATGCTATCTGAGGCCGCGGTATTGTAAATGTCGAGAAGCCTTAACCTTACAATAGCTCTTGCGGCTATCTGTTTTCTCGTCGGTTGCGCCGAACAATCGGTTGTGCAAAAACCGCTCGCTGCCGTCGAGGCTGCCAACTCTCACCTCGGCCGCATGTCGAATGTGCGCACAACCGCTTACACCCGAAAAGAAAAGGGCGGAGTGCGCAATGCGCTTGGCAAATACTTGTCCGGACATCATGTGATGAGCGCGGCCGCGGATTGGTCGCGATTCCCTCTCGGCACCCGGTTCCGAATCTGTAGCACGAGAGAGGAATTCATTATCGATGACTACGGAACAGCTCTCCTTGGAACAAGCACGATCGATCTCTACAAGCCGACCAAACTGGAAATGAAGCGCTGGGGCGCACGCAACGTCGACATCGACATTCTCCAATGGGGTTCGGAAGAGGAGAGTCTCAAAATTCTCGGTCCGCGCGCCAAACATCCCACGCCTTCCAAGATGATCACGGCGCTGCAAAAGAAGGCGACGCCCACATCAAAAGTGGCGACGACTTCGAATTCTACTCCCAAGCAAACGGCGTCGCGTTCTTCAGCCAGCCGCACTTTGGATTGATTAACGGCGCAGTCCGCCGATTTTCCCGGGAATGAAAATTCTCGTTGTCGGTGGCGCAGGCTACATCGGTAGTGTTTGCGCTGAGCTCTTGCTCGATGCAGGCCATACAGTGTCAGTCTTCGACAACCTGAGCGAGGGCCATCGGGCTGCGATCGATCCACGCGCCGAGTTCATCGAATGCGATCTGGAAGATCGACAATCGGTCGAGCGTTTAATGGTCAGACGATGTCCGGACGCCGTCATGCACTTCGCGGCCAACGCACTTGTCGGCGAATCGATGCAGAATCCGTCCAAATATTTTCGTAACAACGTGGCCAATGGACTGAATCTTCTCGATGCGATGGTCGAAGCGGCCGTCGGGAAATTTATCTTCTCGTCCACGTGCGCGATCTTTGGTCCGCCCGACCGGGTACCGATCGACGAAACGATGCCCACGCGGCCGATCAATCCTTACGGAGAATCAAAGCTGGCCTTCGAAAAGATTCTGCGCTGGTACGATCAGATTCACGGATTGAAATTTATCTCACTTCGTTACTTCAACGCTGCGGGCGCCTCCGTAAAGTTTGGCGAAGACCACCGCGTCGAAACGCATCTCATTCCAAACGTCCTTAAAGTTGCGCTCGGTGAAAAACCAGCCGTAGAAATTTTCGGGACTGACTATGAAACACCAGACGGCACATGCATTCGCGATTACATCCACATTATCGACCTTGCCCAGGCTCATATTCTGGCGCTCGGCGCCTCAAAGAGTGAATTTTACAACCTGGGCACCGGTGGGGGTTCGAGCGTGCGCGAAGTGATCGACGCTTGTCGCAAAGTAACGGGATCCAAGATCGACATCGTGGAGAAGTCGCGCCGCCCCGGCGATCCGCCCCGCTTGATCGCTTCTTCGGAAAAAATCGAACGCGAGCTCGGCTGGAAACCGCGGTTTCAATCGCTCGATGCCATCATCGACAGCGCGTGGAAGTGGCACCAGAAGTTTCCGGGCGGTTACGGCGACTAAAACAAAAGCGCCCGCGAATTTCTTCGCGAGCGCTTTAGATCTTAAACAACCGTTAAACGATTCGTTTACGGTTTTTCAGTCGTTGTCGTTGTAGTCGTAGTTTCTTTTTCGACAACGACCGGTTTGCTCAGCACGACCTTGCGCACGACCATCCGATCGCCTTCGCGCACATAATAGACCGTCGCTGGCAGGTCTGGGCGAACAGCCGACCAAGTCACGGTATGACCTTCGGGATCAAGAACGGTCGTGTCCTTGGTGTAATAGTACCGCACCGGGGTGCCGGTTGTCCCCGCGCGAAACGCGATGTAATCGGTGCCAGGCGTGTAGGTCGTGATCGTTCCGGCTGCGCTGGTGGTGGTCGTCTCGCTGACGGCGGTTCCGGCGGCAGCATCCTTGGTGGTGGTGACCGTTGTTGAGGTTTGCGCCAGTGCTGACACGGCGACCAAACCGCAGGCCACGGCCAATATTTTCGCTAATGTAGTTTCTTTCATAGTTGTTGTTTGCTTTGGTTTCCCAATGCTCTTTGTTGTGAAGAAGTTTGACTCCAGCCCGCGGCGATTTATTCGACCGCAGCGCCACAAATGGTTCGCGCCGAGTCGGCTGATCGGTTTTTGAATTAATGCAACCTCTTCCAGGTTTTCGAGATTTTTTGCCCGAGGACTGCGCGGCGCGGAATTACATCTTCGCGGGCTGGCGTGAGGTCGCACGGCGTTACGGCTTCTTTGAATGGGACGGCCCGGTTCTCGAACCGACCGATCTCTATCGGAAAAAAAGCGGCGCCGAGATTGTCGACCAACTGTTCAATTTCACCGACAAAGGTGAGCGCGAAGTATCGATGCGACCCGAGCTGACGCCGACGTTGGCTCGCGTGGTCGCGGCACACGAACGCTCGTTCAAAAAACCGCTCAAGTGGTTTTCCATTGGCCAATTCTTTCGTTACGAAAAACAACAGCGCGGACGCTTGCGCGAACATTATCAGCTCAACTGCGACATCATGGGCGAAAGCGATTTCGCCGCCGACATCGAGCTGATCGCGCTTTGCATCGACATCTTGCGCGGATTTGGGCTGACCGAAAAAGATTTCGTAGTCCGCATCAGTGATCGTGAGTTTTGGACTGATTTTTTGCGCCAACAGAAATTGCCCACGGAAAAATGGGAAGAAGTATTGCAGACGATCGACAAATCTGGACGCGAGCCGCGCGAAAAAACGGAGGAGAAACTTGGCAAACTCGCGGGGCCGGTGTTTTCGGTTTTCGAGAAGGGTGGTCGCAGCGGAAAACTGGATCGCCTCGTCGACGGACTGGGCGCGCGGGGTCTTGCCGGCTTTGTCGATGTCGATGTTAGGATCGTCCGTGGGCTAGCTTATTACACCGGTACGGTTTTCGAAGTGTTCGATCGCGCGAGAAAATTGCGCGCGATCGCCGGCGGCGGCCGCTATGACAATTTGATCGGCCAGCTTAGTGACGCCGCCGTTTCAATGCCTGCACTCGGTTTCGCGATGGGCGACGTGGTGCTTGGAGAATTGCTGCGCGAACGAGCGATCAGTCGCGAGAAATTGGAATCAGCAATCAAAGATCAAGACAAGATCGACATCTACATTGTGATTGCGAAGGAAGAGCGCCGCGCCGATGCGCTCGAACAGATTCAGGAGCTGCGCAACCGCGGCTATCGAGTCGATTATCCGCTGACGGCTGACAAGGTCGCAAAGCAATTTCAAACTGCCGAGAACGCTGGCGCGCAAGTCGCATTGCTCTACGGCGACGAATGGCCGCAGGTGAAGGTGAAAAACTTAGCGACTCGCGAAGAATCATTGGTTCCGGGCGAAGCGTTACTGGACAGCCTCGCGAAATTCTTCAAGGTCTCCGACTCCGTTTGAACCATGTATCGCACGACTGATTGCAACTCACTTCGCAAAGGCGATATCGGCAAGGAAGCTACGCTTGCCGGTTGGGTCCACGTCTCGCGCGATCACGGCGGCGTGATCTTCATCGATCTGCGAGATCGCGAAGGTCTTACCCAGGTGGTGTTTCGACCGGAAGAAAACGCCGCATTAGCGAAGCAGGCGCACGGTCTGCGCAGCGAAGATGTGATTCAAGTCTCGGGGAAAATCGCCGCGCGTGTTCCGGGAACTGAGAATTCAAAACTGGCGACGGGAGACATCGAATTGATTCCGTCGGAGTTGAAAATTCTGAATCGCGCGGACGATCTGCCGTTTCCGATCGATGCCGAGATTCACAACGAAGATTTGCGGCTGACCTATCGGTATTACGATCTGCGCCGGCCGGAGCTGTCGCGCAATCTCCGGATTCGGCATCGCGCCACGAAAGCCACTCGCGATTATCTCGATTCGCAGGGCTACATCGAGATCGAGACCCCGATCCTATCCAAGAGCACACCGGAAGGCGCGCGAGATTTTCTGGTGCCGAGTCGCTTGGCGCCGGGAAAGTTTTACGCGCTGCCGCAAGCGCCGCAACAATACAAACAGCTGCTCCAGGTCGCGGGTGTCGAAAAATATTTCCAGATCGCGAAATGCTTTCGCGACGAAGACTTACGAGCCGATCGGCAGCTGGAGTTTACTCAGATCGATATCGAAGCGTCGTTTGTGATGCCTGACGACATTTTCAAACTGACCGAAGGAATGTTGGCCGCGATTTTTAAGGCGACGCGCAACATCGACATCAAGATGCCGTTCGATCGTCTGACTTATCGCGAAGCCGTCGGCCGATTCGGTAGCGACAAGCCGGATCGGCGTTTTGGAATGGAACTCGTCGATTTCAGTGAAGAATTTCGTGCCAGCAGTTTTAAAGTTTTTCGCGGCGCGATTGACGCGGACGGGGTGGTCAAAGCAATCAATGCGAAAGGGTTCGCCGGAATCACCATCGGCCAGGTCGATGAGTTAACTGAGATCGCAAAAACGTTTGGCGCGAAGGGTCTCGCCTTCATCAAGATCGAGAACGGCGAGTGGAAATCGCCGATCGTGAAATTTTTCAGCGACGCGGAGAAGAAGGCGCTTCAGTCTAAACTCAAGATTGAAGAAGGGGATTGCGCTTTCTTTGCCGCCGATAAATGGGAGATCGCTTGCGAAGTGCTCGGCCGGATCCGCTTGCGTGTAGCAGAGATTCAGAACCTGATTAATAAAGGCCAGTCCGGCTCGGACTGGGATTTCCTATGGGTTTACGATTTTCCGCTCCTGCAATTCAGCGCAGAGGAAAACAAATGGAACGCGATGCATCATCCGTTTACGCGACCTAAAGCCGAGGACATGGCGCTGCTCGATGAACGAAACAAATTTTCTGAAATTCGCGCCGAAGCCTACGACGTGGTGCTCAATGGCGTGGAGATCGGCGGCGGCAGCATGCGAATCCACGAGCAGCAGTTGCAGGCCAAAATGTTCGGGGTGCTTGGCCTAACACTGGAAGATCAAGAGCGCCAGTTCGGACACTTGCTGCGCGCCCTGCGTCTCGGGGCGCCGCCGCATGGTGGCATCGCGCCTGGGCTGGATCGCATCGTCATGCTCATCTGCGGCGCGTCGTCCATTCGCGACGTCATTGCCTTTCCGAAAAATAATCGCGGAATGGATTTAATGTCGCAATCGCCGTCCGATGTCGATCCGCGCCAGCTGCGTGACTTGGGAATCAAACTAGCGTCCGAAAAGAAGTCGTAGCGCGAAATGGTCGCTTAGTAGCCGAGCGCCTTTTTTCGCTCCGCGGCGGTTGGCAACGCTTCTTTCTTCTTTGTGATTGGGTCGCCACCGGCGTCTTTGATTTGATGAGACTGGGTTGCGTTGAACTCGGTGTCTTTGGCGAATTCCGACGGAAGATCCGGCTCGGCGTAAATGGCGTGCACCGGGCACACATCGACACAGGCCGTGCAATCGATGCACTCCTCGGGATGAATTACCAGCTGGTTGTCCAGTTCGTAAAAACAGGTAACAGGGCACACCTCCACACAATCGGTGAACTTGCAGCCAGTACATTTCTCAGTGACGACGTGGGCCATGGACTCTGCTGATTGTATAAAAACAAGCCCGCGTCAAATTCTGATCTTCTTTACGCATCAATCGCTGGCGGGTGATGCTCGCGGACGGTCCGGAAAAGGATCGCCACGCAAAACGTGAC
>DASZJH010000104.1:0-14893 GCA_035948375.1 Chthoniobacterales bacterium | reverse complement strand
CGGCTTGGCGGCTTAGTTTCCCATTTCTGATTTCCGATTTCTAATTGCTGATTTGGGAGTTCCCGTTGAATGGGCGGGACCTCGATTTGAAAGAGCCCAGGAATTTCCGAAGCATTTGTCCAATCGTTCTGATCGACGCGGCGAGCCGGATTTTCCGGTAAGACGCGACCATCGGCTTTCCATTCACGCAGGGTGGAAAGATCGGCCGGTCCGTAATCTCTTCCCAGAACTTGAATGATCCATTGCTCGGCCATCGCTTGATCATGCAACAAGCCGCATGGAGAATCCAGAGCAGGGATGAGACTACTCTTAATAGACGGTCATTATTATGTTTACCGGTCGTTTTTCGCGATCCCGAACCTGTCCAACTCGCGCGGCGAACCAACCAACGCGATTTTCGGTTTCACCAAAACACTGCGGTTGATGATCAAACACTTGCAGCCGGACCTCGGCGCCGTGTTTTGGGACGAAGGAATGCCGGAGCGGCGAGTGAAACTCCAACCGGCCTACAAGGAAACGCGCAAGGAAATGCCGTTGCCAATGGTGCCGCAATTGGGATTCATCCAAGAAAAGCTCACCGCGCTGCTGGGGTTCGAAAATATCTCCGTGCCGAATACGGAAGCCGACGATTTGATGGGCTGTTACGCCATGGCTGCCTGCAAGCGCAAGGGCATAGAAGTGATTTTGGCAACCAATGACAAAGACCTATACCAACTAGTCGGGCCGTGCGTGAAAGTTTACACGACAGCCAAGGCTGATCTTGCCTCACCTAAAGATGCATTCGCGTTGCTCGGCGAAAAAGAAGCGACGGCCAAATGGGAAGTCCCCCCGAAGATGATCGGTGATGTGCTCGCGCTGAGCGGCGATTCCGTAGACAACATCCCCGGTGTCTCTGGTCTCGGCCGCAAGACTGCGAGCGCGCTAGTCCGGGAATTTGGTGGGCTTGATCGCCTCCTAGCTAACATCGACAAGGTGAAGAGCGACAAGATGCGGATCAAACTCACCGCCGCGCGCGAGCAGATTGTTCAGAACCGAAAAATGGTGGAGCTTGATTGCCACATGGAGCTACCAATCCCGATCGACGATCTGCAGATCAAGCCGGATTACCCGGCGCTGATCAAAGAGCTCGAGAAATGTGAGTTCAAATCGCTTTTGGAAGAAGTGAAGGCCGAAGCAGTAAAGGTGGGAAGCTCGACTCAGGTGGAGCTAGGATTGTAAGCTCTTCAAACGGTTCGTCTTCCACCGTCCGAAAAAATCGTAAAAAATTCGAACGCCAGACGCTGCCTACTGTCCAAGTTAACAGGTTAAGGCGATTCGGGCGGTTGCACGTTTTTCGTATTTGCTGTTTCTCCTTGGCGTGCGCTGCCCGAATCTTTTTTTGCTCAAAAGGCTGCCCACTCATGAACTCTGTCGGAGCCAACTGCGGAGTTGCGGCACAGCCAATCAAAATGGTTTCATAGCCGCCGCGGATTATGCAGAGCGATAATAGCCGGTTCGGCCTCCGCGGTTTTCTCATCGACGCCCCCGAGTTCGGCACGTTGCGGGGCCGGGCTAATGGCGCCGTTTTGATCGACAATGGAAAGATCTCCGACGTCGGTGACTTCGACGACCTGCGTCGACTTCATCCAAATGTTCAATGGGTTGATCGTCGGCCGGCCGCAATTTTTCCCGGGCTGATCGATTGTCACACTCACCTGCCCCAATATTCAATTGTGGCGCGGGGTGAAAGCGAGCTACTGCCTTGGCTGCGGCAACATGTTTTTCCGGTTGAGCGCGAATTTACTGGACCGAAGGCGCGCGCCGAGGCTCCGCAATTCTTTCAGCATCTTGCCCGCAACGGCACCACCACCGTGATGGCTTACGCGGCGATCTACGAAGATAGTTGCGATGTCGGCTTCGAAGCGGCCCGCCAAAGTGGAGTGCGCACCATTCTTGGCAAAATGATGATGGACCTCGGGTCCTACGGCCAACTCCAGCCGAAGAAAGTGATTTCGATTTCACTTGTGGAAAGCGAACGGCTCTGCCGGAAATGGCACCGCGCCGAAAACGGTCTGCTCGAATACGCTTTCAGTCCGCGTTTCGCGGTTACTTGTTCGGAAAAAATGATGCGCGGCGCGGCGGAACTGGCGGCGCGATTTGAAGCTTATCTGCAAACTCATCTGGCCGAAAACCGCGAAGAGCTCGAAAGGGTGCATCATCTCTACATGGGTGCGCGCGATTACACCCACGTCTACGAAAAGTGCGGTCTTCTGACTGCGCGCACCGTGCTTGGACATTGCATTCATTTGAATCCCCGCGAGATCGCGGCCATCGCCACCGCGCAATCGAGCGTAGCCCATTGTCCGAGCTCAAATCTTTTCCTCGGCAGCGGTTTGATGAAACTTGATCAGCTGTTGAAAGCCGGAATCAATGTCGGACTCGGCTCGGACGTCGCCGGCGGACCGGAACTGAACATGTGGCAAGTGATGCGTTCTGCGATCGAAGTCCAGAAAGCGCGCGCCGCCTACGAACCGAACCTTCGGCCGCTTCGTCCGAGTGAAGCATTTTATCTGGCCACACACGGCGGTGCTCGCGCCCTGGGGAAAGCCAGGATCATCGGCACACTCGACACCGGAAAAGAAGCCGACCTGATCGTTGTCGATCTTGCCTCGCTCCTGCCCTACGCCAATCACAACGGTTTAGCCAAGCTGGCGGCCGAAGATATAGTCGCGCTCTGCATATATCGTGGCGGGCCGCAGGCGAATCTCGAAACTTACGTGCGCGGACGCTGCATTTATCGATCGCCCCGCATCGCTCATCAGCCATGAAAAAATCGCAGATTGTCGATCCAATCGATGTCGCTTTGCTCGAAGACATCGGCCAGAGCGACATCACCACGGATTTTTTTGTTTCGAAAGACGTTCAGGCCGCGGCTCGGCTCGTTGCCCGAGAGCGCGCGATCGTTGCCGGAACAAGAACAGCGGCCGACGTGTTTCGTCGCGTCGACCCACAATTGAAAGTCGATGTCCTTCGAAAAGATGGTAGTGAAGTAGACGCCAGCGACAGTGTGCTCGCCATCGAAGGCGCGGCTGGTTCGATTCTCAAAGCCGAGCGCGTCGCGCTCAACTTTTTGCAGCGCTTGTCCGGAATCGCGACGTTAACGCAAAAATTCGTCGACGCCGCCGCAAACGAGCACGTGAAAATTCTCGACACCCGGAAAACGACGCCCGGGCTGCGCGCTCTTGAAAAAGCCGCAGTCGTGGCCGGCGGCGGAGCAAATCATCGATTCGGTTTGTTCGACATGGTCATGTTGAAAGATAACCATCTTGCCGCCAGCGCCGGATCCGACGCGTTAGCGAAAGCCGTGCGAAGATTTCGAGAGACGCATCCCGGCATTCAGATCGAAGTCGAGGCTGACACCCTCGCGCAAGTCCGAAGGTTTCTCGAGATCAAAGGCTTCGATGTGATTCTTCTCGATAACATGAGACCAGCCGAGATTCGTGAGGCGATTGCATTCGGCAAAGGCAAAGTGAAATTTGAAGCCAGCGGCGGGGTTACTTTGAAGAATATCCGCCAAATCGCAGCCACCGGCATTGACTTTATTTCCATCGGCGCGCTCACCCATTCGCCACGCGCGATCGATTTCTCACTCGAGATCATACATGTTGGCGCGTGATCGACTCCGTGCCGAGAAATTGCGTGGCGGGCTCATCATCGGTCGCGAGGTCGTTGTTCTCGAGCAAACGGAATCGACCAACGACGTAATTCGCCAAATGGCTGCCGGCGATTGGCCAGAAGGCCTTTGCGTTTTTACCGAACATCAAACCGCGGGGCGCGGCCAGCGCGGCAACAAATGGGAATCCGCCGCCGGCAAAGGTTTGTGGTTTTCGATTCTGCTTTGGCCAAAGATCGATATCAAAGAATCTGCCCGCCTGACCACCTGGGCCGCCGGCGAAATCGCAGGCACGCTGGAAGTTGAATTCGATTTGCAGGCGACAGTGAGGCCGCCGAACGACATCTACATTGGTGATCGCAAGATCGCCGGCGTGCTCGTTGAAATGCGGGCGCAACCGGGGCGACCGCACGTCGCGGTTGTTGGGATCGGTCTAAATGTAAATCACGCACCGACGGATTTTTCGGAAGAACTGCGCGACCGCGCTACATCACTCGCCATTGTTCGTCGCCGCCGATTAGATCGACATCGGCTCGCGCTGGCCTTGCTGCGGAATCTCGACCGGACTTACGCGGAACTCTTTGGCTGAAAACTTTGCAGAGCGCGCAATTTTTCCAGTCCACGACCGCTGTCGATCTCCTCGCGCGCGAGATCGATTCCCACCTTTAGATCGCGCGCGAGACCAGCTACAACAAATCCGCCGGCGGCGTTCACAACCGTCATGTCGCGTTTCGCTCCACTGATCTTCCCCGAAAGAATGCCTTCGATGATTTCTGCATTCTGTCGCGCGTCTCCGCCCTGCAATTCGCTCACCGGCGCGCGAGGAATGCCGAGCCAGCTCACATCCAGGACCGCTGAACTCGTCTTTCCATCGGCTAATTCGGCGATGGTCGTCGCGCCGCTGATCGAAATATCATCCATTCCGGCACCGTCGTCGCCGAGGCCGTGCACGACCCACGCGCGTTCGCGATCGAGTTGGCTCAACGCATCTGCGAAAATCCCAGTCAGACGCGGGTCGAAAACTCCGATCAGCTGCCGCGAGGGTCGCGCCGGATTCAAAAGCGGCCCGAGCAAATTGAAAACTGTTCGCTGATTTTCTCGAGCAAGCCGCTGGCGCATTTCAGCAAGCTCCCGGAACGCGGGATGATAACTGCGCGCAAAAATGAATCCGAGTCCATTGCGCTTTAAACTTTCTTGCAGCTGCTCGGGCGTGAGATCGATGACGATCCCGAGTTGTTCGAGGACGTCCGCGCTGCCGGAGCTCGAAGTGACCCGTCGATTGCCGTGCTTCGCCACGACCCCTCCTCCGGCCGCAACCACGAACATGGCCGCGGTTGAAACATTAAAAAAATCGAGCCCGTCGCCGCCGGTCCCGCAAATGTCGACCATCGGCCCGGACAATTCCGCCGGATCGATCATCGGATCGATTGCGCGCTTCATCAACTGCTTCACGAAGGCGACGATTTCTTCCGCGGTCTCGCCTTTTTTGTGCAACGTGGTCAGGAACTCGGATTTGAGCTCGGCGTCCACCTGCTTGGACAACAGCTGCGCAACTGCAAGATCGACGTCGCCGGAGTTGAGGTCGAGTTCGTTGCGGAGCTTTTCGATCAGCCCTTTCATGTCCGCGCGGCTAACCACTCTCGGTAAATCTTCGGCGAGATCTCCGACGGTTTGATTTCGCTCCGGCCGCCCCAGAAAACGTTCGTGTAAGAAACCGGAATGCCACCGGCGGCGAGATGCCGATCAATCGCCGCCTTGTGTTCGAGCAACCGCGGTTTCTCGGTGCCGTGCGCCACCGCCATGATGTTCACGTTCTTAAACTCCGGCCCCGCTTCGCGCCAGTAGCAATGCGTCAGAATGTGATGACGCCCAACTTCGCCGCCCGTTTCAATTTCGCGGCCGGGAGGGATCGCCCAGTGAAACAGCGCGTTGAACCGCGTGACGCGGACTCCGGTTTGCGACGGTTTCACATGTTCGAGAAACGTGGAGAAGCGACCGATTACTTTGCGCGCGCTCAAATTTACGGCCACCCGATAGAATTCCTCCAACGTCACGCCAGCCTCTTTAGTCCGCGCAGCCCACGGATTCGGACGAATCTCTTCCGGCGCGAAGTCGCGTTTCAGCGCGAGCAAAACTTCCCATTCGCGCTCGTTAAGATCGACAACCTCCACGCGGATCATTTTCGCGGGCTGGTCTGACTTCTCTCCGGGCTCAATCGCTTTCCGACGAACATGCCCGACGCCGAGGGTGAAGATTCCTTTTGCCGGCATGATCCGAAATTTTTCCGCGCCAACTTTACTCGCGAGCAACTGGCAATGCTTTTGCAGCGAAAATCCGTGCGGAACCTTGAGTGTGGTCCAAAGCTTGTACTCAGAACCTGCCGTGACCGTATCGGTAGAACGCACGACGACGTGTCCGGAAAACGGATCGCGCTGAAACATCCAATCAAACGCGCTGTCGATTTTCTCTTCAGGAACTTTCCAGGCGATCAGCGCGCCGTCGGCGAGATTCGTTGCCAGCAGCGTTTGCCGGACGCGCCGAATCGTTCCCGCTCGCAGCATCGCTGCGATCCGTGCCATCACTGTGTCGACATCCACGCCGGAACGTCGCGCGACCTCCTCGAACGGCTCGCGCACGAAGCCTTCGATCTTGTCTTCCGAAACCGCGAGGATCTTCGCGTTGATCGGATCATTGTGCTCGACTGCCAGCATGAAAATCAATCGAATGTTAAAGCGCGATTGTCCAACCGCGCGGAAAACTTATTGCGGCGGCTTTTGCTCATCGTTCGCACCCAGCCATTCGCGTAAGCGCTGTCTTCGCAATTCGAAAGTCTGATGGAGCTGCGGCCGCTGATCGGGAGTCACCACCCCCGAGATCCGATCCTCGCCGCGCGACAGAATTCCTTCGGTCTCGCGCAGATCGACCGCGCGCCGGTTGGTCAACTCATTGTCGATCTCTTGCAGGATCGGCCGAATCTTTTGGTCCTGTTCCGGCGTCAGTTTCATCTCCGTCCGCCAGCGATCCGGAGTATTGCTGAACCAGCGTAGCGGATCGCGCTCGCGGCGCATTTCATCCTTGGCCGAGCCCATGACCAAAAAAGCGCCCGTCACCGCGCCCGCGACAAAGCTTGCGAGTACGAGAAAAGCGATCTTCCATCGACTGGCGGAATTCATGCCTAAACAAAACAAAGCAGCGGCGCCAAAAGCGATCTTTTTCGACGCGATGGGTACGCTGTTTCATCTGACCCACGACGTCGGCCATCACTACGCTTTGGTTGGAAATGAGATCGGTCTGAAGTTGGATGCCGCAAAACTCTACCGTGCTTTCAGCCAAGCGTGGGACGCAATGCCGCGGCGCGAACCGATCGACGGCCCACGCGAGGATGACGACAAAGGTTGGTGGCGGGAATTGGTAGAACGCGTGCTGGATGATGTCGCGCCATCGCTGAACGAACTCGATCGCGACAATTTTTTCGAGATCGCTTACGAACACTTCGCCGAGGCGGGCGTGTGGGACCTTTATCCGGAAGTTGCCGATGTTCTGGAAAAATTGTCTCGGCGATTTCAACTCGCGGTCGTTTCAAACTTTGACGGCCGGCTCCGCATGATCTTGGAGCACCTCGGCATCTCCAGATTTTTCGAACATGTTTTCGTTTCCAGCGAGCTCGGGGCCGACAAACCCACCGCGGAAATCTTTCGGCGCGCGCTAAGAGTGGTTCGTCTTCGGCCAAACGAAGTTCTCCACGTCGGCGACGATCCCGAGCGTGACTGGAAAGGCGCAAGCGCCGCTGGATTGTCGATCTTCAAACTGGATCGAAAGAAAAATTCGCTGCGCGATTTACTCAAACAGCTTTAGCCACGAATCGACATGAATGAACACGAATTGGGTCGGCCGGGACTCGAACCCGGAACCAACGCCTTAAAAGGGCATTGTTTTACTAAGTGAGTGTCTCCACGTTGCTATTTTATTGCTATTCTAAGCACGGATTCCGTCTATTCTTTAGGCAATTCATACCGGGGGCGGAACCCTTGTAAACGGCTGGTATTACATCCGATGCGGTTGAAGCCACCGAATCCGGTCCTCCGATGGAAGCAATCGTCCGGCTTACGGAGTGATCGTGACTGTCGCCTTATTGTTTTCGAGCGTGTAGCCCGCTCCTTTGCTCAGAGTCATGGTCGCTGTCTCATTGCCTTCACTGCGCTCACCACGGTCTTCGATCGAATGCAAGGTGACGGTGGCTGAGGAGTGACCGGCCAGAATAGTGACGTTGTGGCCGGTTCCACTAAGTGTGTAATCACTTCCTCGAGCGGCTGAACCGCTCATTGAATAAGAAATTGTAAGGGACTTTGACACCGTTCGTTCAGCGAAAATCTTAAAGGTCGCATAGGTCGGACTCCGGCTTTCGTGAACCGTTGTCGGAGAGACTGATATCCCGATTTCAGGACTTTCGCTGGGCCTAGGAGTAGGTGTAGGGGTTGGTTTCGGAGTCGGCGTCGGTGTTGGTTTCGGAGTCGGCGTCGGGGTTGGTTTCGGAGTAGGTGTTGGAGTAGGTGTCGGTGTTGGAGTAGGTGTCGGTGTCGGAGTAGGTGTCGGTGTTGGAGTAGGTGTCGGCGTTGGAGTAGGTGTAGGTTTGCACTTCCCGGCGCCGCCCGCGGCATAGATCGACTGCACTTCAGTGGCCGTAAGAGGACGACTGAACAGTTCCAACTCGTCGAGCGCTCCGGCCATCGAGCCACCGACCAGGTTGTCGGCATCACCGCCAAATACAAACCGGTTCGTGCTATAGCCAATGCTGAAAGTCGAGTCGTAGCCATTGGCTGCGAACGTCGTCGATACCGGCGCGCCGTTGACGTAAATCGTCATGTCGGTGGCATTGAAGTTCACAGCCCGATAGACGAGGGCCACATGAGTCCATTGATTTAACGGCAGTGAACTGGTCGTAATCCATTCAGGTGCTTCACTTGAGTTTTGCAGCCCGATGCCAATATCGCCGTTTGCATCGAAAAAGGCGAAGTAGCTGGCATTCGCGCCAGGTGTTATCGCCTTGCCAAGTATGAGTTCGTTACCGGTGTTGCCGCCGTTGAACTGGGTAGGCTGTACCCAGAAATCGAATGTGAACCCGGTCGCGGCAGTGACACGAAGAGCCGGCGAATCGGGCACACTAATAAAGTGGTCTGAACCATCGAAATTGAATGCATCGTTTACCTCGCCAGGCCCGAATGTAGCGCCATTAACCGTGCCGTCGTTGCCTCCCTGAATATCCTTTGCGTTGTCGTCGCCCGGCCACCAGGCGACCATGTTGCTGGGCGGAGTTACGCAGGGACACTTGCCCCCGCTTTGGGCGTCGTAGATTCTTTGAACTTCCCGTTGAGTCAGAGCGCGATTGAAGATTTCGACTTCGTCGATGACTCCAGCGAAAAATCCTCCTGTGTTGTCATTAAAGATCGCGCCAATCTCAACCGGGGTGTTGTTGGTGCCGATACTACTTACGGTCGATGAGCCGGGGACCAGCGCGGCCATGGTATCGGCGCCGTTAACGTAGATCTTCATGTCCTGCGTCGTTGGGTCGAACGTGCCGGCAACGTGCGTGAATACACCAGTAGCGATTGCGCCCGACGTTTCGACGCACTGACTGGAGAGGCCAGTGGAGGTGCCATTCAATACGCACCACTCGACAGTTCCGCCCGCAGGAAGATTTAGTAAGTAGCTCTTGCCGCTATCCAGGTTGCTATCGTACTTCGAGAGGATTACGTGGAAGTTGGAGACATCACTCGGGTTAATCCACGCATCGATCGTAATTGCCCCGCTTATTTCGAGATTTGGGCTATCAGGAACTAGGACGTATTGATTACTGCCGTTCAGGCTGAATCCGTGCGCCACCTCGCCGGCCGCAAACCCAGCGCCATTCTCGAGCATCCCGTTGTTCCCATCCTGAACATCGTTGGCATTGTCGTTACCCGACCACCAACTGACCATGCTGGCTGGAGCCGGTGCACACGAGCGACATTTCCCCGCGCTGCCGGCATTTTTTATAGCGAGAATTTCACTCGCACTCAGCGCGCGATTGAATACTTCGACTTCATCGATCAGACCAGGAAAATGGCGTCCACCTACTGCACTAGGTTCCGCGCCGATGTAAACCGGCGCATTGGTAGCCTCAATCAAAGTTCCCGGCGAGAATACAATGGACGAGACAACAGCCGACCCGTTAACATACACTATTAGGGTCCCGGACGCCGAATCATACGTCACAGCGACATGTGTCCAGGTGTTAAGCGGAATAGATCCGCCTGAGATCACACCAGATTCACCCTGAGGCATTCCACCACTTATGTCGGCGGCGAGGCTGTAACTATTAGGCGATCCGTTGTTTTGGATCCAGATTGCCCACGAGTCTCCATTGGGGAACGTTTGGGCCCATTTCGTTATGATGCCGCCGACCAAGTCACCGCTTGACCCATTCACGCTGCTCGGGTTAATCCAGGCATCGACGGTAAGGCCGGTTGTAAGTTTTAAATTGTCAGGATTCCCGATCGCAACGTCCTGATTCGAGCCGTTGAAACTGAACGCTTGTCCCACCTCGCCCGATGCGAAGCTGGCGCCGTTTTCGAGTGTCCCATCGTTGCCATCTTGAATGTCGTTGGCATCACCTTCGGCCGGCCACCAACTGACCATCCCGGAAGGCGGTGTGACACAGCTAGGCACCGATTGCGTTGGCCCAAGTCTTACAAACGGGCCCAACAAAAGAATGGCTAAGAGCAAACCTGGGTTGCGTGCGATTTTTCTAAATGCGGCCCTGGCGGAGGTAAGAGCCACCGCTCGCAGGTTTCCGCATACTGAGTGCGGAAGCGGAACGTTTCGATTCGTTCTCGTGGCGCGATTTTATTCAGATTGCGCGCAAAAAGTCAACTCTCGTTAGACGTCAGGCATTCATCAGAGAAACTGTTCCCTCCTAGAAGAGGATCCGCTCAACTCGTGGGCGTAGTGAAGAATCAGCCTGGTTTTGTTCTCGAGCGGATTCGTCTCGATCTTGTCCGGCACTTTCCCGAATGCGTATTCGAAGAACATCTTGATCAATGCAGGCTCATTGGACTCTGAACATTTGCGCAATAGAGCTTCTGCCACTGTTATCTTTTTCCCGGCTGCCCTTTCCTGCGCTACCGACTGAGCAAGCACTCTAAACTCATCGAATGACTTGGGCCGGCCGGGACTCGAACCCGGAACCAACGCCTTAAAAGGGCGCTGCTCTACCGATTGAGCTACCGACCCTCGAGAGCAAGTTGTCTAATCCACTTTGAATCTGGTCGCAAGGTCATGATAGTCATTCTCGTAACATGAAACTTCTCTACGGCCTGACCTTTGCGTTTGCGCTGTCAGTCGATGCTGCCGATTTCGATCCTGCAGCGCGCGCAACGAATCGACTTGGGGTCGATCTTCACCGTCAGCTGGCAACCGGTGACGAAAATCTTTGTCTCTCGCCTTATTCAATTGAAACCGCGCTCGCGATGACGTTCGCCGGCGCGGACGGCGAGACGCGCACGGAAATGGCGCGCGTTCTCCATTTTCCAAACGATGGCGATGCAATCCACGCATCGTTCGCCGCGCTGCAAGGCTCACTCGGCGAAATGTCGCAGAAGACGGCGAAAATCGCCGAACAATCAAAAAAACACAGTGGACCGAGCGAGCCAATTGCACTTGCAGTCGCGAACCGTCTGTTTGCCCAAAACGATTACGAATTTCGCGACGCGTTTCGGCAGCTCGTGAAAGAGTTTTACGGCGCGCCGTTCGAGACGCTCGATTTCAAAAAAGATCCCGAAGCCACGCGCGCTCACATCAACAAGTGGGTCTCGGACCAAACGCGCGACAAGATTCGCGATTTGATTCCCCAAGGCGGGATCAAGGAAATAACGCGGCTCGTCTTGGCGAACGCGATCTATCTCAAAGCGCCATGGGCGTGGGAATTTAGCGAAGCGCTGACAACACAAAAACCATTTCACATCCGCGGCGGCGCGACTGTCGATGTTCTGACAATGAAGAATCAAAAGTCGTTCGGATACGCGAAGCGAGATGGATTTACCGCAATCGCCCTTCCCTACTCCGGCGGCGAATTGCGATTCGTCATTTTGCTGCCCGACGGAGTCAACGGTCTCGCCAATCTCGAATCAAAGCTCAGCGCACACACTCTGATGAATTGCGCGAAATTAGAACCGCAAGATGTCGATCTTGAAATGCCGAAATTCAAATTCGAGCCGCCGACAATTCCGCTGGCTGAGAATTTAAAGCAGCTTGGAATGAAAACGGCGTTCGATGATCCGCAAGGCAGCGCCAATTTCGACAAAATGTCGCCGCGCCGGCCGGATAAATATCTCGCGATCTCAAATGTTTTTCACAAAACATTCATCGCCGTGGACGAAAAAGGAACCGAGGCGGCCGCGGCCACAGCCGTAGTCATGATGGAACTGACGGCGCGATTCGAGAAACCGAAGGAACCGATCCGCGTAAGAGTCGATCGGCCGTTTCTCTACGCGATCCAACATGTACCGAGTGGCGCGTGTTTGTTCATCGGACGAGTCACCGATCCGCGGTGAGCGATTATAATAACGTTTCATCAGCGTAACTCAGTTCGCCGTTCACAATTTTTGCGGCCGACGTGAATGGGTGCGGGTCGACCTTTTTGTGATCTAGAATGTGCAGAACTTCGATGCCGCGCGTTTTTAGGTAGTCCGAGATCAGGGAGCGATGGCAACGCCACCAGACCGCTTCCGCGCACATGATCGCGGTTGGGCCGATGCTGTGAGCAAGGTCGAGGAGTCGCTCGATTCCTTTGCGAAAATTTTCCGTCTGCATGTAATCGGCGTAGCCGCGAAACATTTCGTTGCGCCACGCGGTGTTCTTTGAATCAGGCTTCGGCTTTCGTCGACCGCCGAGCTCCGGAAAATGCTCGTAACGAATTCCTGATTCGCTCAAGGATTTCGCCAACGCTTCGCGACCAAACTGCGGATAGCGTTTCGAGCCTGGATACATCCGTACATCGGCGACGAGTTCGACTCCGTTTTCCTTCAGCAATGAAATGAATATGTCGATCTTGCGCGTCGAATGACCAATCGTCCAGATGCGCGGCGCTTGATCTGAAATTTCGGAATTTGTGAACAACATGTGCCGACCTGTGAATAAGGTTTTTTGGATTTTTATCGTAATCCGTTGCAGTTTTTTTTAAGAAATTTTTTGCAAGGCTGGAGGTAATCGATGCGACTAAGAAAAGCACGGGTCAGGAAGTATCGCAGTATTCGCGATACCGGTTTGTTCGATATCGAACCGGGGAAAACAATTTTTGTCGGGCCCAACGAGGCGGGAAAGAGCGCGCTGCTGGAAGCGTTGCAACGGATCAATCCACCGGGTGGCATCCGTGTCTTCGACGCGTTGCGCGATTATCCACGCTCGGAGTTCAGCGACATCGTGGCGGGAAAGGTCCGTCTCGAGGAAGCGACGATCATGGAAGCTCATTTCGAACTTGAAGCGGCAGACAAGGAGGCGATTCCCGCGGAGTTTCATAATTGCCGTTACATTTTCGGCCGCCGGGTGGACAACACTGCCTGGCACAGTCTTGAAGGCGGACCGACATCGCCAAAATTTGGCGATCTAAAAAAGGATCTCGTCCGTATGCTAACGCATGTCGACTCCCGCGTGCCGCGCGGACCGGACGGAACTCCACCAGCCACACTTCCGAGCGCGCTCTTTGCCGCCGCCACCAAAGGCTGGGAAGATGCGGACGAAATTAAAGGCGAACGCGCGGCCACGGTAAAAAAGTGGCTCGATAAAGTCTTCATGCTGATCGAAGACGACAACGCGGAGGAAGAAAGACGCTACGACGAATTGATGGCCGCCGTCTCGGTCGAGGAGCGCCGACACGCGGCTCTCAGAACGCTGCACCTCCGCCTCCCGGTGTTCGTGCGATTCCGTGATTATTTTCGGGTGCGACCGCTCATTCACCTCGAACATCTTGCCCAACGATTGGAAACGAATGTTCTAGACGGCGACTACTACGACTACGGCAACCAATGTCTCTTGCGCCTGCTCGGATTCAGCGCGCGCGAACTATCGGACCTAGGAAAAGCACCGGAGCCCAAAGTCGGCGATGTCGAAGCTTGGAGGCAATATCGCGATCAGCTCGACCGCCGCGCCTACCAGCTCAACTCGGCGAGCGTTCAATTGACCGAGGAATTGCGCAGCGTTTGGAAACCGGACGCGAAGCGCGCGGAAGCCGATCGTCTGCGGATTGTGGCCGATGGCCAATATCTCAAAGTCGTGGTGGAGGATGATCTCGGCGTTGAAATCGAACTCGATCAGCGTTCGGAAGGCTTTCAGTGGCTGGTTTCGTTCTTCGTGGTGTTCTTTGCCGAATCGGCAGACAAACACAAGAATGCACTTCTGCTTCTCGACGAGCCGGGCTTGAGCTTGCACGGACTCAAGCAACAGGAATTTCGATCGACCATCTCGCGTCTGTCGCAAACGAACCAACTCATTTACACAACTCATTCGCCGTTCCTGGTCGGGCCGGATGAAATGAATCTGGTGCGGGTGGTGGAAATGACAGATCGCAATAAGGGCACCAAAGTGCGCACGAACTTGACCTCCGAAGATCCGGCCGCGTTGCTGCCGCTTCAAGAATCGCTCGGTTACGATTTGGCGCAGACTCTATTTTCACAAAATCGGAATCTGCTTCTCGAGAGCCTCACCGATTTTTGGTACGTCGAAGCCGTGTCGCAAATGCTGCGCGACGCCGATATTATTGATCTCAACCAGCGCATTGAGCTGGTCCCGACTAACGGCGCGGCGAAGGTGGCCTATTTCGCGACGATTCTTCACGCGAAAAAACTAAAGGTGGCAGCGCTGCTCGATTCCGATGCCGAGGGCGATCGTGCGATCAGTCAGGATGAGTTAGTGGAAGGGCTGGGACAAAGATCGATTCTCCGGACAAAAGACGCCGGCAACGGCGTAAAGACTCACCGGGTAGAGGACCTGCTCCGCCAGACGCTTGTTCGCGTTGGAAAGAACCGGCTGGGCTGGGATGTCGCCAACGCCGCGGCCGAGCAACGCGACCGCTCGATTGTGGAACTTTTCACAAACGAGATCACCGATTTTTCGCGCTACAAGCTGGCCAAAGCATTTCTGCGCTGGACCCGCGATCATAACGCGTCCGACCTGTCGGAGGACGAACGCGCGGCCTGGAAAAGATTGATC
>DASZJH010000103.1:0-2875 GCA_035948375.1 Chthoniobacterales bacterium | reverse complement strand
ATCGCTGCCCGGGCGCAATTTGACGCGCTTCGATTTCTTGGGATCGCCAGACGGACTTTGGCGAACGATCTCACGCTTTCTCGAAAAAGGACTCGGCACAGCGCCGAACCATATAAGTCGACGCGACTCGAATCAAACCGGGGCCAACTATTTCGCGAACTGCAAACGCAATCGCGACAATAACTTGAGCCGCGGTAGCGGGGGCGGCAAGCAAGAGAGAATCCCGTAGCGGCGTTGCGGATTTGGCCTCGGATCGCGGTCGGCGTCCAAACTTTGGAAGCGTTGAAAAAGCGGATCGTCCCCGAAGAATGCGTTGGGGAAATTGCGCTCAACGAATTCTCGCTGCGGCGAACCCGATGGAAAATCGTGAATGAAAACAACGCACGGCTTTCCAGTGCGGAGAAGACCGACAGCCAACTTAAGCGCGCGGAAATCTTTCGGGCCGTCAATCAGAACGGCGCCGCCGTTTTGCATTCGTTCCGGCAGAATTACGCGCGAATCGCCGTAGAGAAGATCGACATTCGATTCGTTCTTCAGTTTCGCTTCAGCGGCAGACGCGTTTTCCGATTGTCGATCGTACTCGACGCTGACGATCCGCGATTCGGGAAAACAGCGGGCGAGAATCAGCGTGCTCTTACCACGCGCGCGACCGGATTCGAGAATTTGTTTTGGGGCAAACGGTTTTACCGCCGCGTAAAACAACAACATTTCGCTCTCCCAAATTCCGCCGAAGCCGGCTTCCGGAGGAATGCGCGAGATGACGTCGCGGTATTCCGGCAACAGAGCATCGGCCGATTCGGCAACAGCTGTCTTACTGAGCAACATTCGGAGAATGATCGGCAGTTTGTGTGGTTAGGCCACCAGATTTAGGTTGATGTTGATGGAAAACTTGCCATTCGACGAGCGTGCCTGCTTCATCGCGGGCGCGGCGAAATCGGGGACAACGTTGCTCGTCTCGTTGCTCGACAGTCATCCGGAGCTGCTGGTGATGCCGCAGGACACTGCCTATTTCCCAACGGTGCTGACGAAGTATCGCGATCGTGGCCGGCGCGCCCAGTTCGATTATTTAACCAAGGAATCGTGGACAAATGTGCTCTTCGGTTTTCAGGCGATGCGCGGCCGGCAGGATTATGCCGAGTTTCCAAAAAAGAAGTTTCTCGAAGCGTTCGAGCGCATCGCGTTCGATCCTGCGAACGAAAAGCGCGATTTGCTCGTGCTGATGATGGACGCGTACGCCGAAGTCGTCGGCGTTGCGCTCGACCGGGTGAAGCGCTGGGTTGAAAAGACTCCGGCGAATCGAAATTACGTTCCGGAAATCTTGAATCGTTTTCCGAAAGCGAAACTGCTTTTGACGATGCGCGATCCCCGCGCGCTACTTTCGGCGCAGATTGCGCTTGAGCACACACGCAAGACGCGACGTTTCTCAGTTTACTACGTGGTCGCGCATTGGCGCGCGGCCGCGAAGCTCGCGCGAAAAATTCGGAACAAGGAAATGCCGGGACTCGTCGTTGGTTATGAAGACCTCGCGCTCGAGCCGAAGGTGTCGATGCAAAAGGTGTGCGATTATCTCGAAATCAGTTTCGATCCCGAGGTTGTGCTGAATCCCACCAAGGTCGGGCGGTCGTGGGGCGGCAATTCTGCGGCCGGCACGCGATTTGCCGAAGTCAGCACCGCCCCAGTGACGCGATGGCAAAACGACCTGCATGAAGACGAGATCGGCTGGGTTGAATGGCATTGCCGCGATTTAATGCCCGAGTTCAGTTACGAACCCCGATTGACGAGAAGGTCGCTGCGTTACTTCATCAAGCCGATCCGCGGCGAACGGCCGAAAGAATTTCTCAAATCGCGTGCATATTCACTGCGAGACCGAATCAAAGGTTGATCACAAGATGATTTCGGATTCAGTTCCACTCTCATGCGGACTTGGAAAATCCTCATTCCCCTCACTTTAATCTGCGCGAGCGCGTTGGCGTTTGAATCGCGATTGCCGTTTAAGACCATTTTCAAAGGCGAGCCGCAATTCAGTCGACTGATTTCACTGGCGAAGGAGAACAACTGGAAGTCGCTCCCGATCGGCGAACGGACGGCGGTGGTCGGACAGGCGCTCACCGGGACGCGTTACAAATCGTACACCCTCGAGATCGACAATCGGATCGAGTCGCCATCGGTGAATTTCACCGGGCTTGATTGCTGGACTTTTTTCGAAACGTCCCTCGCGTTCGCGCGAATGTTGAACGAGTCGGAAGAAAATTGGACGCCGGAGAATTTTCTGCATTACATCGAAGTCGATCGCTATCGCGGCGGCGTTTGCACAGGCGAATATCTTTCGCGGCTGCATTATTTGGAAGACTGGCTTTACGACAACAACAAGCGAGGGCTGGTGGAAGATCTAACGGTAAAGCTGGGTGGGCGGAGCGCGCCGCACGCGGCGAGAGAGATGAGCAGCGGCTGGCGGCATTATCGTTACCTTGCGGCGAACAAATCGTTGCTCGGACCGCTTGCGAGAATGGAAGCTGATGTTTCATCGCGACCGCTCTACCAAATTCCAAAGAGCCGAGTGGCAAAAATCGAATCGAAACTGCAAAGCGGCGACATCATCGGAATCGTGTCGCACGATGGACGATTATATGGGACGTCTCACGTGGGCCTGGCGCTCCGGACAAGCGACGGCGTTTTGCATTTCATGCACGCATCCGCTCCGCATAACTACGGCCGGGTGCTGGTTGATTCGCGGCTTTCCACTTATCTGAACACCTACCGCAGCGACAGCGGAATTCTGGTGGCGCGGCCCCTAAGGTAATCGGAGCCGACGGCACTATCGCGATTGTTGTTGCGCGCGGCGTCTGGCAAGCTCGACAGTCTCACAATGAAGATG
>DASZJH010000102.1:0-30462 GCA_035948375.1 Chthoniobacterales bacterium | reverse complement strand
CAGACCCGTCGCGCGCCGTCGAGTTGCTTTGCGTGGTCGAACAGCCGACTGACATTTTGCCGCTCGAGAAAACCGGCGCCTTTCGCGGCCGCTATCATTCGTTAGGCGGCCGGATTTCACCGCTCGATCACGTCGGCCCGGAAGATTTGCGGATCAAAGAGCTGCTGGATCGATTCGACAAGGAAACATTCATCGAAATCATTTTCGCACTGGCCGCCGACGTGGAAGGCGAAGCGACCACGAACTACCTTGTCGATCTTTTGAAAGACAAACCGGTCAGCCTCACGCGAATCGCGCGGGGTCTCTCGGCCGGCGCGAGTTTGGAATCTGCCGATGAGTTGACGTTGCAACAAGCGTTGTCCGGGCGGACCAAATTGGCGAAATAGCCCGATGTCGACCTTATCGCGCGTCGCCTTTGGGGAACATCACCTTTTGCGGCGCGGCGTTGAGAGCGGCGAGTAATTTTGGAATCAACTGGCTTTTGACTCGCCCCGATTCACGCGGCGATACCACGTAGCGCACGATTGCGTCGATCCAGGTCACTTCATCGACCCGAAAGATGACTCGCGGGTGTTCGCGCACTTCCAACTCATCCACCGGCGTCCGCGCGAGCAGTTGGCGATAAGCTTCGACGCGATCGGCCATCTCTTGGCCGAGTTCTTCCGCCACAATTCGTTGCATCGTATCAGCGACAAATTTCAAATCGCTTTGATACGCGATCTGAAATTTTATTTCGTTCCAGATATAGGGAAAGAGCGGCCAGGAATAATTCCAAACGATTTCGTCGAGCACTTTTTCGTTCGGGAATCGAATTACGCGTCCGCTCGGATGATCGCCGGAGATATATTTCCCGCCGAACTCCCACAAGGTGGTGTCGAGATAACCAACGTCGATGACATCACCGGTGGCGTCGCCAATTTGAATTCGATCGCCGACACGAAACGGGCGGCGCACGAGAATGTAGATCCATGCGATGAAACTTTTCATCGGTGTTTGGACAGCAAGGCCGACGATGATTGAACCAACGCCAAGCGCCGCGACGGCCGGATACCAATTGACAAAGACAACCGAAACTCCAATGACGACAATCAGGAGTCCAGAGGCGAGAAGCAAAATGCGTCTCAACGTGAACCGGGTTGCCGAATCTTCAATTCGACCAATCGCATAGACCCTAACCGACCTCGCGACGGTCAGGACGATCACAACAAGAGCGAATCCGCGAAGAAGCCGCTGACTTAGTTCCACTTGGGCTTGCGGGAGCGGAATTAGCTTCGAAGTAATCAAGTAATAAATAACGGCGCAGCCAAGCAGGAGCAGCCCGTGAGTCACAAACCAAAACTTGTCCGCCGCCGCCGCTTTGATTTTCTGACCGGGTTCTTTTTCGCCAGTTCGCTGCAATTCTTCGCGGACCTCCGGTTTTCTGGAAATCTCATCTGCGATTTCGGTCTCTGGCATCAATTATTAAATCGCACGCGAGAGAGAGTTTGCGCGCGAGTAGATGTCGATCTTGTGACCGTTGGTTAGGCCGTTTCAAGCCAGGCCCGCAAGACTTCGGCGATGCTCCAGGCCTGGGCGATACAACCGCCGGCATTGTGCGGCTCCCTTGCATCGAACACTTCGCTAATCGTGCCAATGCCGTTGTCGCCCAGATGCACCGGGAAGGTTTCAAGAAATTTGCGCGCGGCCGAACGGTCGTGCGGATGAACTTTGAGCCAGGCGTCGACAAAAGGACCGATCAGCCACGCCCAAACCGTGCCCTGATGATACGCGCCGTCGCGCGACCGAAGGTCGCCGGCGTAAATCGGTTTGTAGGCGGGGTCGTCCGGGGAAAGCGTGCGTAATCCGACAGAAGTCACCAGTTTTTTTTCCGCGACATCGACAACCGACTTCCAGCGCTCGGGATTCAACACCGAATGATCCAGTGAAATGGCAAACAGCTGATTTGGCCGGCACGATCGGTCGAAGGTGTTTGGCTTTCCATCGCAATCGACCACGTCATAGAGATAGCCTCCGTCTGCAAACCAGAACCGATCGTTGAATGAAGCGCGCGCATTGTCGGCGAATTCCTGGTAACGTTCTGCTGAAGTTTCGTTATCGCTCTCGCGGAGCCAATGCGCGAGCAGGCAGAGCGCGTTGTACCAAAGCGCATTGATCTCGACGGCTTTTCCGCGGCGCGGGGTGACGACCCAATCGCCCATCTTCGCATCCATCCACGTGAGCTGATAACCTTCTTCGCCTTGCACGAGCAGATCATCATTTGGATCGACATGAATATTGAACCGCGTGCCGCGGATATGATGTTCGGCAATGTCGATCAGCGACGGCAAAAGAAGTTTCAAAGTGTTGAAATCTCTTGTGAATTGAAGATAGCGCCCGAGTGCATGGAAAAACCAGAGCGTCGCATCAGCCGTGTGATAAACGCCTTCTTTCGCGCCCTCAGGAAACATGTTCGGGATCAGACCGTCGCGAATGTAACGGGCGAAGGTGCGCAGAATGTAACCGGCTTCCAGCCAGCGACCGGTCAGCAACGTTAATCCTTCCAGACTGATCATGGTGTCGCGACCCCAATCGGTGAACCAATGGTACCCCGCGATGACCGTGCGGACCTCGTCCCCGGCAGCGTGGGCGCGAGCAGCTTCCTCGAATCGCCCCGCGGGCGTAATCACAAACTGGTCCGCTGCAAAAAGCAGTTCCGCCGGAAAACTTTCGCGCACCTTTGGAGTCGCACCGTGGAGCAAGCGAGCGCGGCGCTCGCGCTCGGCTGCGAGAACATCTTGCGGGCCCAATACATTAATGATTTCCCACGGCTCGGTTGAGCCGATTAACGTCGCCGTGCTTTGCTCGGTTAGATCGACGCGAAAGAATCCGGGACTCCAGAGTTCGCCTTCGTAGGAATAACCGCGCTGCTGCTCAATTCGGTAAACGACTTGAGGAATTTTTGCGGGAGCATTGGTGAACGCAGCTTGCCGACCGTGCAGTTGCATTCGAAGCGCCGGCAACTTTCGGCGGGACGCCGCGATTTCGTAACGACCATCAACAACTGTGAGTTTGTAAGGGGCTCCGAGGTCGGAATCGACCGGGGCTTCATGATTCCGAAAATGAAAAGCAGGACGCAACTCAAGTCGCGGCGGCTTTCCTTTCGAGATCACTTGATAGCTGACATGGACCGTGTTCTGCAAGTGGGGCAGCAGGACGCGCTTCTCAACCACGACATCGCGAACGTGATAAGTCCAGACCGGAAGTCCATCCTCAAGCCGGAACTCAGTTAAATAATCGGCGCTTTTCAAATCGAGCTGGCCGCCAGCACGCTCTTCCGCGCCGAGCGAAATGACATCATCGTCACTGAAGCGGAGAAATTCCGAAACGTGCGACCACATCACGATGCGTCCGAGTGGCCCCGGTAGAGCTGCAATGAGCAATCCATGGTAACGACGCGTGACTGCGCCGGAAACGGTGCCGGAGGCATAACCGCCAAGTCCGTTGGTCACCAGCCATTCGCGGGTAAGCAAGACCTCGCGGGACATCCGCGTTCCATCCCACGGCACCGCGCGGACAATCGGCCGATGCGTTTCAAATTGTTTATTCATCGATTGCAAATCGGATCAGCCCCATTTTCGCCACTTGGGCTGCTTCCTCGGCTCTTTCTCTGGCACCAATCGAAGAGCCACAGTCGCTTCCGCTGGTAATGTCCAATTGTCTTGGGTTGCGACGGCGGCCGTCCCGGATCCGCCGTAGCACGCGGATTCGCTCGACCAGAGAATTTCCCATTCCAACCCAAGGGGCGGTGCGAGCAAGGGCTCAGGAATTGGATTCAGTTCGCGACGTTCGCCAAAGTTAACCACCAAAAGCCGGTCATCTTTCTTGCTGTCACTGAAATAACGAAGGACAAAGCTGGCCGGTCCAAGAACGGCGCCGTCGACGCCGTTCGGTATTTGTTCGCGAAAGCGCGAATCTTCACGCCGCAATCGCAGAAGATCGATGTGCAGATCGTAGAGTTCCTTATTTTTCTGACGCTCGGAAACATCGAGTTTGCAACTGACGAATGAGGTTGGGTCGGAAGGGACCGGAAGGCGGTCTTGTACTTCTTTGGTGGCCAACGAGGGAAATTGCGCGAGAAACGCGAAGCGGCCCTTGCGAATTGCTTCGCGCATCGGTCCGTCGCCAACGTCAGTAAAAAATACAAACGGAGTTGAGGCGCCAAATTCTTCGCCTTGGAAAAGCAGCGGCGTCCACGGACCGAGCAAAAGCAGCGCGGTCATCGCGCGGTAGCGGCCGGGTGAGCTCTGAAACCGGAGCCGCTCGCCCGTCGCGGTATTTGAAACTTGATCATGGTTCTCAATGAAGGCGACAAATGCGTGCGGGGGGGAACCGAAAGTTGGTGTGCCGCGTGGGGCTTCCTGCCAGAAATAGGGTTGTCCCTGAAACAAATAGCCGTACTTGGCCGCGGAAATTAGTTCCTGCGGCGTGCCAAGGTAATCGGTGTGATAGGCCTCCCGTCTTCCGGTCAGCGCGACAGCGGCGCTATGATGGAAATCGTCGTTCCAAACCGCGTCGAGATCGTCACCGCCTTCGCTGCCTGGCCGTATCAATTTGATGACCTGCCTCTCGTTTTCCGCGATCAAAATAATCGATCGCGGCGCGGCGGCTTCGCGCGCGGCGCGGCCAACCGCGCCGATGATGTATTCGTCCGATTTGTCATGAATAGCGTCGGTGGCGTCGAAACGAAAGCCATCGAAATGGAACTCGTCGATCCAGTAGCGGCCGTTGTTGATGTAAAATTCCCGGACCGGTGCCGAGTTAGGTCCATCGAAGTTAATTGAATCGCCCCAGTCGGTTTCCTTTTCGCGAATGAGATAATCGTTCGAGTAAACAGCAAGATAATTGCCGTCCGGACCGAAGTGGTTGTAGACAACATCGAGAATTACGGCCAGGCCTAACGAATGTGCTTTATCGATAAATCGCCGCAAATCGTCCGCTGTTCCGTACAAGTGGGAGGGCGCAAAAAGATCGACTCCATCGTAACCCCAACCGAAATTTCCAGGGAAATCGGCGATCGGCATCATCTCGACCACAGTGACGCCAATTCGCGCGAGCTCGGGCAACTGTTCGGCCGCGGCCTGCCACGTGCCCTCTTTCGTGAAAGTGCCGATGTGCATTTCATAGATGACCTGGCCTTTCATTTTCACGCCGCGCCATTTGGAATCCGTCCATTGAAACTGTGCCGGATCGACAACGCAGGATGATCCGTGTGGACCGTATGGCTGATATCGAGACGCCGGATCCGGATAAAAATGGTCGGCCTTGTTTACGCGAAATCGATACAGCGCGCCCGCGCCCGCGTCGGCGACTCCCGAAAAATATCCGCCGTCTTCGCGCGCCAGCGGATGAAACGAGCGCTTGGCGTCTTTGTCGGCGCTCTCTTCCAAAACAAGATCGATATCGTTCGCTTTCGGCGCCCAAAGGCGAAAGTGAGTCTGGTTCGGCCCGACTAATTCAGCCCCGATCGGATACCGGCGCGAAATCCGTTTCTCCATAGGAAGTCAACCCTACACAATATCGCTGGATGCGCAGTGAGAGCTTGATCAAAATTGGCACAGCGATTCAAATCGCGACATGTACGGCGGCGCAATGGAAATCGAGCTCCTCAAGCCATTCGGGGAGGCCTTCGACTTGATGAAGAAGATTCTGTTTCAACCGTTCGATTTCAAGAAATGGTTTGTGATCGGGTTTGCCGCGTGGCTGTCCCACCTGGGAAGCGGTAATTACAATTTCAATTTTCGAGATTCCGATTGGAAGAATGTTCCCGTTTTTCAGGATCTTCGCGATACGATCAATCAAACTCCACATTCCATTCTGATCTTTGGTCTGGTCGCCTTCATTGTCCTGGTGTTCGCGGCGGTGATTCTGTTGGCCTGGCTCAGAGCGCGTGGCCGATTCATGCTTGTGGATTGTATTGTAAGAAATCGCGGCGCGATTGCAGAACCGTGGCGTGAGTATCGGAAACAGGGGAACAGTTATTTTCTTTTTGCACTGCTTATCGGGCTCATCATCGCGATCCTTGCAGCTACGGCCGCGTTACCGTTGGTGGTGCTGGTTATCCGAACCGGAACGCGCCCGCATCTGAGCGACGTTTATGTGATTTGCGTGATCGCGCTGTGGGTTGCTTTCGTGTTGTTACTTGTTTTCGCGTGGGGCTTGATCTCCCATTTCATGGTCGCAGTGATGTATCGCCGGCGATGTCTCGCTGGCGAAGCTTTCAGAAGTACGGTATCGCTGGTTGCCAGTTATCCGGGCGAGATCACACTTTACTGTCTATTTTGGATCGCGCTTGGGATTGCAACTGTGATCGCTAGTTGTGTCACAATTCTCGCGACCTGTTGCGTCGCGTTGCTTCCCTACATCGGAACGGTAATCATGCTGCCGATCTTTGTCTGTCTGCGCGCGTTCGGGCTCTGTTTTATTCGGCAATTCGGCCCCGAATACGACGTGTGGGCCGGGGTCCCATCATCCGCGCCCGAGCCGCCCCCGTTACCGAATTAACGAATCAGAATTCGGTCGCGGCCCAGAATTTGCGGAACGCGTCCGGCCAGGTGCGGTTGATTACGCTTTCGCGCGCAAAATTCCCCATTTGCTTCCGTCGCGGCGGATCGGCTACCAATTCGCGAATCGCGCGAGTGAGATCTTCTACATCGTGCGATTTCGTGATCAGACCGTTACGGCTATTCTCGACCAACTCTTTTGGGCCGCCCGAATCGGAAACGATCACTGGAACACCGGATGCCTGCGCCTCAATGATGACGTTCCCGAACGTGTCGGTAGTGCTCGGAAAAACAAAGATGTCTGCCGACGCATAAGCTGCCGCGAGCTCCGGACCGGTTAGATAGCCAGTGAAAAGCGCGTCTGGTAATAATTCAGAAAACTCTTTCGAGTACGGCCCGTGGCCAACCACGCAAAGTTGGATCGACATCCCCTCATCGCGAAGTCGGCGATAAGCCTCCGCCAATAGATCGAGATCCTTTTCGCGCGAGACGCGGCCGACATAAAGCAATCGGATCTGGCCGTTTTTGGCGCCGAACTTTTCGAAAAACGCCGGATTACGTCGCGTGGGATGAAACAGTTCGGTATCGAGACCGCGCGGAAAAATCTTCAGTTTTTGCGGCTCGAAACCGCGCTTGATCCAGCTTTCGCGATACTCTTCCGAATTTACGAACACGGTATCCAGCTGGTTGTAAAACCAGTGCATATAGCGCCAGGTCACGCTTTCCAGAAAACTGTCTTCGGTGAGAATGCGAACGTACTGCGGAAAGTCGGTGTGATAAATGCCGCTCGTCTGCAAGTTGAGCATCTTGGCCGCGAGCAACGCGGTTAGACCGATCGGTCCGGGCGTGCTGATAATCACTTCGGTGAATCGCTCTCGTTGAATGTAGTCGAGCATTTGGAGGATCGGCGGAAAACTCAGTTTTTGCAGTTCGTACTCGGGAAGCTCGAACTCGCCGATGGGTTTGAAATTTCTGATTGGGATGTCGTCGACCGTCAGCTCGGTCCGCGAAGTGATGACCACGAGCTCTTTTCCGGCGGCAGCGCCGGCGGCGGTCATTTTTCGAATCGTGTTGGCGACACCGTTGACGTCTTCGAGTGTGTCGGTAAACCAGGCCCGCTTGTTGTTCTGCAACGGTTCGGGAATCGAGCCGGTCAATTCCCGAAAAATTCCCCGCAACCATTTTCGCGACGGTGCCTGGCTGTGAAATCCGTAGATATAAGGCGCGAGCACGATCAAGATTGGCGCGATCGCGCTCAATGCCTGCATGCTTTCCAGCATGTTTCCGGCAGTCAGTTGCTGAATGAACTTTTGGAAGAAGCGAAACGCGAGTTGCTCCGCGACCATGTTCGCCATCACAAACGTGCGCCGTTCCGGTTCGGCGATTGAGTCGAGCTCGGTGGCCATTTTCGCTTTCAGCTCCGGCTTCGAGAAATAACCGGAAAGCTCTTTCCACAGCGACCTGTTGGCGGGCTTGGCCAGCTCGAAAATTTTTCCCGAGAGTACCCCTTGCGCGATGAAGCTCACTTTTTCCGCGAGCGTGAACTCGGTTGGGTCGCGGCCTTCCATGAAACGCGAGAACATTTGCTCCACCAGCGCCGCGCTCGGTCCGAGCTTTTCGTGGAACCGGTCCTGAATAAAACAGCCGACCGTATTGTAGAATCCGTGCGACAGGGCGAGGGGCGTTCCGCCGTGACCATGGGCCTGGCAGTTTCCGGCGCGGATATGGTCGAGAAATTTTTCGACGGAATTTGCGCGTGGCGTGTCGGTATAAGCCGACGCAACGAATCGTCCGCCGTGATCGTCCGAACCGCCGGCGAAGACTTTTTTCCACGGCTCATTATGCGTGGGTGCGAGATTGTGTCGCCCAGCCAGCTCTTCGATTTTTTGCGGCGTCAGGGAACCAAAAAGTTGTTGCGCGAGCTCACTGAGGAGCGCGTCACGCAACCCGCTAATCCCCTCGAAATGTTTGAAGAGCAAAATGAGTCGCTCCAGATGAGTCGCTTCGAGTTTTCCGTTAATGCTGTAGAGCGGGTGCGCGACCGCGTGGGCGATATTCGCGCCGCTCAGATAACGTTGCAGAGCGAAGATGTTGTCGCGGACCACGACGATATCCTCGTGCTGCTTTTCGGTGATTCCCCAAACCAAAATGTGAATCTTGCAGGGATCCTGTGGAAAATATGTCGTGACCTGTTCGCTGATGAAGGTGTTCGGCAAATCGCGGATCGCGAGACAGCCATCGATCGTGTCGTGGTCGGTCACGGTTGCAAAATTCATCCCGCGCTCGAGCAATTGTCGATAAAGCTCGCGGGGATCGGAATAGCTGTCCGGAAAGTCGAGGCGGCGGAAGAGCCATTCTTCCGAGCGGGCGCTGAAGCGAGAGTGAATGTGGAGGTCACATTTGCTCATATATATTTAGAGACCCCGGCTGAGGCGCTGCTCGGCAACCCAATCCTGATAGGTGGTCGGCGTTCGAATGGGCACCATTTCACTGACAAGATCGATAATCTGGCGCCAAATGGCCGGATGCGAAAAGTCCGGGGGATGAATACTCAGGCGCATCAGCGGGTTGTTTTTGAGGGCGCGACGCAAAGCCGTGTTCCAAATCAGGCTGGTGGTGCGACGCCAACCGTTTCGAACGCTGTAAACCAACGACCGCGCCGGAAATGTTTCGCCGGAGCGCAAATCGCGCACGTTTCGAAGTCGAGTGGTATATTCCAATTCCGCATCCCGGGCCGCGCGTTCGCCGTCGGCGCTCAAGAGCCAGGCCGGCGCAACAAATCCGCGAGGTTTTAAACCGGCCGCTTGAAATTCGTCGCGCGCCATTTTGATTCGGCGAAGAGCTTCGTCGTAGCCGAGATTGTAAAACTCGCCCTCGCCCTGGGTGTAAAGCTGGGTGATTACCTTTTCGAACAAGCTTTCGCGTTCACGCGAGGGCCGCTCGTGAAAATATCCGTGAATCACGATTTCATGTCCGCTCGCCGCCAAATCGCGTAGCCAGGAAACGAATTGCCGATCGTGCATTGACGGGCCCCGGTGATGGTAGTTCGGAACAACCAGGAGGGAGCAGTGGCGAACTCCTTTTTGGTTCAGTTCAGAAATGATCTTGGCGGCTGTCGATTGCGTCGCCGGTGCGACGTCGTGGAGCGAAACCACCAGAAAATCTTTGGTCGCGCTCGCCGCCGCCACGACCGGTAGAAACTGCGTGGCCACCGCCGAGGTCATTCTGGGAAATTTCGGCCCGTGCTCGTCCCCGAACAAGCGCAATTTAACCGGCCATTTTGAGGATGGTTTGGAAGTCTTTGGCGCCCAGCGGCATCACCGAGAGCCGCGATTGGCGGACCAGGGCGATGTTCTTGAGCTGCGGCTTCGCTTTGATTTCGGCGAGCGTGACCGGCCGCGGCAGCGGTTTAACAGGGGCAAGATCGACTGCGCTCCAATCGCCTTCCTTCGCAGTGGCATCGCGGTAAGCAGTGCGCATTACTTTGGCAATGCCGACAACGGCTTTGTCGTCGCCGCTGTGGTAAAACAAAACTTCGTCGCCTTTGGACATGCGGCGAAGACTATTTCGAGCCGAGAAATTTCGGACTCCGGTCCAACTCGTGCTCCCATCTTTTACAAAATCGCTCCACGAATAATCGGATGGTTCCTGCTTCACGAGCCAATAATTTTTCACGGTTTCAACTTAACCTCGTTCGACAATTGTCGATCTTTGTTTGAAGATCGACACTAGCATGGAGCGGCTACCATTTATCACATTTGAGGGCTCGGATGGGTGCGGGAAAACGACCCAGGTGCAACTGTTGGCGAACCGCCTGGATATTGCCGGCATTCCGTTTTTGGTGACGCGCGAACCCGGTGGAACCGCAATTGGGGAAACGATTCGTGAGCTACTCCAATTTGCGTCCCAAAGCGCGGGAATGACGCCCGAGGCAGAATTGCTTCTGTTCGAGGCAAGCCGTGCGCAACTGGTTCGCGAATTGATCAAACCGGCGCTGGAACGCGGCGAGTGTGTTATCGCGGACCGATTTTTCGATTCGACGACCGTTTATCAAGGCGTGGCTCGAAAGTTGGACAAAAAAACAGTCCGGCAACTGAACGCTTTCGCCGTCGGCGATACCATTCCCGACATCACATTCTTTATAGATGTCGATCTAAAGACGGCGCAAGCGCGGATGAAAGGATGGCGACGACCCGACCGCATGGAGCAAGAGGCGGATGAATTTTACGAAAAGGTTCGCGACGGTTATCTGGAACATGCGAAATGGCAGAAGGATCGCATTGTGGTCATTGAAGGTTGGAAATCGCAGGAGGAGATCCAAAGCGAAATCTGGGAAACAGTGTTGTCGCGTTTTCCCACCTTGAAGGCAGCGGTGACCAAACAAGAATCGCCGACCTGACCGATGGCGTTGACCCCCAAAGCGGCAATCGGATTCCTGCGACGCGCGCACGAAAACAAGCGGCTAGCGCATGCATATTTGATTTCGGGCCCGGCTGGGAGCGGTAAACGCAAAGTCGCGGCAGCTTTGGCGAGCGTCGTGAACGGAACGAATGTCGATGATATTTTCTCAAACAAGGCGCGCGAAATTTTTGTTGCGGAACCGGAATCGAAGTCGCGACGAATTTTGATCGAGCAAATCCGCGAGCTCGAGCACGGGCTGCAGATGCGCGGTGCCGAAGGCCGGCAAAAGGTGGCGATCATTGCTGAGGCCGACCGTTTGCAACCGCAGGCGGCGAACGCGTTTCTTAAAACTCTCGAAGAACCGCCGGGTAATTCGCTCCTGCTTCTGTTGAGCGCGCTGCCGGAAGCTTTGCCGGATACGATTGTCTCCCGCTGCATCTCGATTTCCTTGGCCGCGAATGGCCACGAAGCCGAATTGCCCGAGCGCAGCGAGCTGATCGATTTACTTCGGAGCGCGGCACGCGAGAAAAATTGGGGAGTCCAGCAAGCTTATCGACTGAGCCAGGGAATGCATTCGTTGCTCGGCGGGATTCGGGAGCGGATCAAAGCCGAAAATGAGGAGGCGCTCAAGAATGAGGAGGCGCGTTACCGCAATTCCACCGACGGAGCGTGGTTGGAAGATCGCGAAGATTATTACAAGGCGCTGACCGAGAGTCGCTACATCCAGCGTCGCGCCGAGCTGATCGAAGTCTTGCTCGAATTTTGGTCGGACGTTTTGCGCGCCTGCACAATGGTTCCGCAACGGGATTTGCGTGCGGCGAAAAAAGAAACCGCAGCGCTGGCCGAGCGTTTTACCGCGTCGGACGTGCTGCGCCGGATTCAACTGGTGGAAGAACTGCGCGATAATCTCGGCCGCAATATTCAGGAAGCACTCGCCTTCGAAGTCGCGTTCCTGGAAGTATTCGGCTCGTAAGAACTCGCGTTATTTCACAGTTTTTTCCCCAGTACGCGAAGATTTCCGCGAACTTCGGTCTCCAAAAGTCGTAGGAGGTTTGTGAAGACCAAACGGACCCGACTTCGGTCGGACTTCAAAAAACAGGAGAGAATTGAATTGAGTCTAAGAAGCGGATTGGGCGACGCAATTCGACAACAGCGGGCTGCTCTCGGTATTTCACAGGACGAGCTCGCGAAACGCTCGGGCCTCCACCGAACTTACATTTCCGATCTGGAGCGCGGGGCGCGGAATCCCTCGCTTGGAAGCATTCAAAAGATTGCGTGGGCGTTAAAAGTATCGGTTGCGAAACTTTTCCAGGAAGCCGAGAGCGCGGTTTAGTAGATCGCCTTACCCCAGCGGGCGTTACTCATAGTCTGCACCGATTGTCTCGTTTTGTTTAATTCTTAACTGCCTAAGACCTGCTGCGCGCATTCGGTAGGACGCTGCGGCCGAAAAACTGCTCTTTCAGATCGCTCGGTGAGCTTCTCCATTCCGTCACCTAGTTCTGGATCGTTGCGCGTTGCGCCGTTTGCCACGGCCGCAGCCGTGGCTGCCCTTGGTCTGGCCGCTATGGTCGGATGGTGGAAGGACATCGAAGCTTTGCGCTGCGTGATTCCGGGCTCTCTGCCCTTGAAACCGAATATTGCCGCGGGATTTCTCCTTTGCGGTGTCGCGCTCGGGTGCTCGTCCTTGAAGAAACGACCAACCTTCCTTCGTGTGGTCGCGTCAGTCCTGACGATAACGGTGATGAGTTTGGCAGTGGCGACTCTGGGCGAGCACTTTTTGAATTGGAACTTTGGAATTGATGAGTGGCTGGTTCGCAGTTTTCCAGTATCGATGGGCAGTTCGCATCCGGGGCGGATGATGCCCACTACGGCATTCTGCTTTTTGCTTGGCGGCTGTGCGCTTTTGCTCGAATCGCATCACGCGCTGAAGCGATTTTTACCGCTCGTTGGCGGATTGAGCGCGACGCTAGTCATTATCGGCATCACGGCTCTAAGCGGATTCGCATTGGAGCAGCTGTTTGGACCGAAGCTCAACTTGTTAGGCATGAACGTAAGTGGTCTCTCGGGTGCGATCGGTGTTCTTTTTCTGGGAGCCGGTCTGTTGGCGCTGTTGCGTGACAAAGGTGAGCTCAACTGGTCGGTGGATGCACTGACTACATTTGGATTTCTTGGCGCAATTGTTCTGACCGTGGTAACTACCGCAGCGTCCTTCAGTTTTGCCAGGCAAATGCTGGAGACGCACGAGAGGGTGGCTCATCGCCAGGAAGTGCTGAAAGAAATTCAGCAGGCAGTCTCCGAAGTGAGCCAGTTAGCCAGCAGCGAACGAGCTTATGCGATCATTGGGGACACGAGTCTGCTTAGCAACCGAGAGCAACTAAAAGCGCAGGTAAAGAAAGGCCTCGGCGATATTCGTACGCTGACCAGGGACAATCCCACTCAGCAGCACCATCTGGATCTACTGCAGAGTTTGATCGCACAACGCATTGATTTTGAAGAGAAGGTAATCTCTGCGGGGCGGGAACAGGGCCTCAGCGTGGCTGCTCAAATGATCGCTACCCGCACCGGCCTCAACCTCTCGGATCAAGTCTTCAAAGTATTCACCGAAATACAAAACGAGGAATACCGGCTCTTGGCGAGCGATCGACGCAATGCGGAAATGGCCTCGACCGCGACCTTCTTGCTCTTGCCAATGGGCGTTTTTCTCAGCATTGGAATCTTGTCGCTGGCGGTATTTTTCCTGAATGCGGGAATGGGCGAGCGAATTCGCTCCGAAAAAGCACTGCAGCGAAGCGAAGAGCAGTATCGTGAGTTATTCCAAAACAATCCGAACCCGATGTGGGTTTACGATTTGAATACTCTCGCATTCCTGGCGGTGAATGCGGCTGCTGTTCAGCATTACGGATATACCCAGGAAGAATTTGCTGCGATGACGATCAGAGACATTCGTCCGAAGGAGGATCTTCCTGCTTTGGTGGATGACCTTGCTCGACCGAGTGAGCCACTCGCGACGGCGAGCGGATGGCGGCATCGGAAGAAAGAGGGCTCGATCATCGAGGTCGAGATCACTTCGCATGAAGTCACATGGCTCGGGCGCCCCGCGCGTTTGGTTTTGATCAACGATGTTACGGATCGAAATCGCAACGAACGCGCGATTCGGGAGCTAAATCTGAAATTGGAGGAGCGGGTAAAGGCGCGGACGTCGGAATTGGAGGCAGCGAACAAGGAGCTCGAAGCCTTTTCCTATTCGGTCTCGCATGATCTGCGCGCGCCACTGCGCGCAGTCGACGGGTTCTCACAGGCTGTGCTCGAAGATTACGGAGATGAACTTCCTGAGGAAGGACGCAATTATTTGCAAACGATTCGCAATGGCGCGCAGCGCATGGGCGCTTTGATCGACGACTTGCTTACGTTTTCGCGGTTGAGCCGTCAGCCTTTGGAAAAACAACCGACCGCATCGACTGCGATGGTCCGTGATGTGCTGGATGAACTGGGCTCGCCGAAAGACGGCAGGGAGATCGATATTCGCGTCGACGATTTGCCGCCGTGCCAGGCCGATCCCCGGTTATTGAAGCAGGTGTGGATGAATCTTCTTTCCAACGCGATCAAGTACACCGGCCGATCTGACAACCCAAAGATTGAAGTCGGGTCGAAGCTCGAGAACAGCGAGCACGTCTATTTTGTTGCCGATAACGGCGTTGGCTTCGACATGCAGTACGCGCACAAGCTCTTCGGCGTATTTCAACGGCTGCACCGCGCCGAAGAGTTTGAGGGAACAGGAGTAGGCCTGGCCACAGCGCAACGCATTGTGCATCGGCACGGCGGAAGAATTTGGGCGGATTCAACGCCAGGACATGGCGCTACGTTTTGTTTCACTTTGGGTCAAGCGACTCGAGTGCCGTCCAACCAGGAGAAGAATCATGAACGATCAAAACGCGGTTGAAATCTTAATCGTCGAAGACGATCCCCAGGATCTGGAGCTGATCCAGCGCGCTCTGCGCAAAGCTAAAGTCTCCAATAAAATCCAGGTGACGCGAGACGGCGCGGAGGCGCTCGATTTTATTTTTTGCAGTGGCCCATTCGCTCAACGCCAGATCGACAACGCGCCGAAGATGGTATTGCTCGATTTGAAGCTTCCAAAGGTCGACGGCATCGAGGTGCTCGAGAAAATCAAGGGCGACTCACGGACAAGAACTATTCCGGTCGTTGTCCTTACTTCCTCCAAGGAACACGGAGATGTGGCGGCTTGTTATAAACACGGCGTCAACAGTTATATCGTTAAACCGGTTAACTTTGAAAATTTCGCAGACGCGGTGGGCCAGCTCGGCCTCTACTGGCTGCTAATTAACCAGCCGCCAAAGATCCATGGATAAAAAATCGGTTCGCGTGTTGATGCTCGAGGACAATCCGGCCGACGCCGAATTGATGTTGCTCGAGCTGCGCCGCAGCGGTTTTAAGCCGGAGTGCGAACGCGTCGACACCGAAGCCGAATTCCACGCCAAACTCGATCCCAAGATCGACATCATTTTGTCCGATTATGCGATGCCGCAATTTAGCGGACTGCGAGCGCTCGAGCTATTGAGGCAACGTGGACTGGGCATTCCTTTCATCATCGTTTCAGGGACGATCGGCGAGGACATTGCGGTCAAGGCAATGCAAGATGGCGCGGCGGACTATATCCTTAAGGATCGGCTGGCTCGCCTGGGCCCGGCAGTCGAGCGTGCGCTAGAGGAAACCGAGGTCCGCGATGAACGAAAGCGAGCCGAAGAGCAACTGGGAAGGCTCACGCGCGAGCACGAACTCATTCTCAATTGCGCGGGCGATGGCATTTGCGGCATCGACGCTGAAGGCAATATCATCTTTGTAAATCCCACGGGCGCCAAGTTGCTCGGTTGGAACGCGGCTGAACTTCTGGGCAGGGCCGGGCACGCTATGCTTCATGCGAAGCAACGCGACGCGGCTCCAAATCACGAGCAAGCTTGTCCGATTCTACAAACGGCGCGCGACGGAATCACGCGTAAAATAACTAACGATTCATTTTGGAGAAAGGACGGTACCCAGTTTCCGGTGAAGTACGTGTCCGCTCCGCTGAAGGACGAAAATGGAAACATCGGCGGAACGATTGTCGTTTTTGACGATGTCTCCGCCGAAGTTGCCGCTGAAGCACGCATCAAATTGCAGGCCGAACAATATCGTCTGCTTTTTGATACGAATCCAAATCCGATGTGGGTCTTCGATACCCAAACAATGCGGATCCTCGCTGTGAATCAGGCGGCGATCGTGCAATACGGTTATTCCCGCGAAGAATTCTTGAAGCTCAACGTCAAGGACCTGCGACCGGCGGAAGACGTTCCCGATTTAATAAAGGCGCGCTCTTTGTCTTCACCGATGCGGATGTCGCACTTTAGCGGCCAATTCCGCCACGTGAAAAAGAACGGAGCGCGGATGATGGTGGAGGTCTACTCAAGCCCATTGGTTTGGGATGGAGCGGCGGCGAGAATCGTTAGTGCCATCGACGTGACAGATCGCAAGCGCGCCGAAGAACGTCTGCGTGAGCAGGCCGATATGATCAATCTGGCGCAGGACGCGATCATTATCCGCGATTTCAAAGATGGACGGATCACGTTTTGGAATAAAGGCGCCGAACGAGTCTATGGGTGGAGTGTGGAAGAGGCGATCGGCCAATCAATCGACGTTTTGCTCCATGACGCCGGCGAGGATCGCGAACCAGCACTTCGTCATTTCAATGTAACTGGTGAGTTTCATGGTGAGCTCAAACAGCGCAGGAAAGATGGACGCGATGTGATCGTCAATGTCCGCGCCACCTTGATTCGAAATGCAGATGGCTCGCCCAGGGCCGTGCTTGCCATCAATACCGACGTTACGGAAAAGAAAAAACTCGAAACTCAGCTCCTGCGAGCGCAGCGACTGGAAAGCATCGGCACACTAGCCAGCGGCGTGGCGCACGATTTAAACAATATTCTCACACCAATCCTGATGTGCTCGGAGTTGTTGCAGCGAAAGCTTACTCCGGCGAACAAGAAATCGACCATCAAGCTTATTCAAGAGAGCGCGCAGCGCGGCTCGGGGATCGTCAAACAAGTGCTCACCTTTGCCCGCGGCGTCGAAGGCGAACGCGTATTAATCAAGCCAAGCCATCTCATCGATGAAATGGGAGACATCGCTCGCAAGACTTTCCCTAAGTCGATAGGAATCAGCGCGCGCTATTCCGAAGACCTTTGGTCGATCGAGGGCGATCCCACCCAATTACATCAGGTCCTGTTGAATCTTTCGGTCAATGCCCGGGATGCGATGCCCAACGGCGGAACATTGTCATTCGGAGCAGAAAATATCGATGTCGACCCGAATTACGCCGCGATGACGCCCGAGGCGAAACCTGGTCCTCATGTTGTACTTCGCGTCAGCGATACCGGAACCGGAATGCCGCGGAAGGTGATCGACAAAATATTCGACCCGTTTTTTACGACAAAGGAAATCGGCAAAGGCACCGGCCTGGGGTTATCGACCGTGCTCGGTATAGTCAAGAGCCATGGCGGATTCATTTCGGTTTACAGCGAACCGGACAAGGGAACCACGTTCAAAGTTTTTCTACCTGCAAAACTGAGCGAAGAACCTGCGCGAACTGGCGCGGCCGCTTCCGAAACTCTGCGCGGCGACGGCGAACTCATTCTGATGATCGACGACGAGGCCCCGATCCTGACCGTGACAAGAATGATTTTGGAGGACCGAGGTTATCGGATCGTCTGCGCGTCGGAAGGTCCGGAGGCGCTGGCAATTTTTGCCCAACAAATGGATTCGATTCAGGCCGTATTGACGGACATTGCGCTGCCTTACATGGACGGGGTTTCAGTGATTCGAGCGCTGAAAAAAATGAAACCCGAAACCGTATTCATCGCATCGACCGGGCAGGGTGAGCATTCGCGCGACTCGGAATTGCGAGCGCTAGGTGTCGCTTCCATGCTGACCAAACCTTACGACACCCAAAAATTACTAGAAACCTTGAAAGATGCTTTAGCGCGAACGAAATGAAACCGCTGCGCATTCTTATTGCCGACGATCACGAAGTCGTGCGCGAGGGAACACGCTTGATGCTGGAGAGCGAGCCGGGTTGGGAAGTTTGTGGGGTGGCGACGACCGGTCGAGAAGCGGTGGAGCAAGCGAAGGAGCTGCATCCGGATATTGCCGTGCTCGACATGAGCATGCCCGATCTGACGGGACTCGAAGCCGCGCGAAAGATTAAACGCGCATCGCCTAGCAGTGAGGTAATTATCTTTACCGCTACGGAGAGCAAGGAGCTCATTCGGAATGTTTTTGAATCGGGAGCGAAAAGTTACATCCTCAAAACCGACGTGGGCTCGCATCTGGTAGATGCAGTGAAATCGGTTTCCCAACACAAGCCGTTCTTTACCAGCAAAGTGGCGGAGGTTTTGTTCGCAAAGTTTCTGGATCCTTCTCCCGATCAGCCAGCCGCAAAGTCGGCTGAGCCGCTCAGTCCGCGTGAGCGGGACGTCGTTCGATTGCTAGCCGAGGGCAAGAGCAACAAAGAAGTTGCAAATCTTCTCGGCCTCAGTGTTCGCACGGCGGAGACGCATCGCGCCAACGTGATGCACAAGCTTGGGCTTTCTTCCCTGGCGGAATTGGTCCGCTACGCCGTTCGGAACAAGCTGGTCGAATCGTAATATCGGCATCGGAGACCGCTTCTTCGACCTACGTAATTCCCCTATTCGCGAATAGGTAATCATCCCGGCCACCGCGGCATGTCGGCTGCTCTAAAAGTCGCGCCCGCCGTGGAACTTGTTGAACGTCAAACGAGACGGAAACCGTTTCGACAGACTACATCCCTGTTCCATCACGGGTCCGCTGATGTCGCAATCTCAACAGTTCGCTGCCGCGTGAATCCTTAATTATTCAAGCAAGAAAATTATGAACGTAGAAAACACACCGAGGGCGGAGATAGCGAAAATGAAGATTCTCGTCGTAGACGACGAGCCGTCCAACGTCGCCCTGCTAGAAGGAATTCTGGCGGTGAGCGGCTTCACCCACGTCAAAACACTGACCGACTCTCGCCTGGCGATCGAAACCTGTAAGACTTTTCAGCCGGACCTGGTTCTTCTCGATCTGATGATGCCGCACGTCGACGGACTCACTATTCTCACAACGCTTCGCTCTGAGTTGGGCGAAATGTTTCTGCCTGTGATCGTGCTGACCGCGGACGTGAACGAAGACACGAAGCTTCGCGTCCTTCGGGCCAGCGCCAATGATTTTCTGGTTAAGCCCTTCGATCAAACCGAAGTTCTCGTCCGTATTTCAAATCTGCTGGAAAACCGCCTCCTCCATCTCTTGCTGGACAACCAGCGCGCCGCCTTTGAAGAAGCTGTTCGCAGTCGAACCACTGAATTGCGAGACGCCCTGGCCGAGCTCGAGCAGGTCAAGGGGCGTTTTGGAAAACCAACCGACTCCGACGCGGGTACGTTCACTGCCGCTATGGCCTCACGCTAACAGAAAGGCGGGACGTGCGCGTCAGAAGCAGACATTTCAAGACGGCGTTATTCGGGCTTGTCTGGTTGCTTGCAATTGCTTCGGGTGTGCGAGTGCTGCTGAGCTACGAAAATACGCCCGGCCGCGTCGGCAATGTCCCGAACCACTGGCCGGCGGATTCCGGACTCGACCGGGCGACTGATCGATCGACGCTTGTGATGTTGGTTCATTCCCAATGTCCCTGTACTCGCGCGAGCGTCGCCGAGTTGGCCAAGATCATGGCAAGAGTTCACGGAAAGGTACGAGCTTACGTCCTTGTTTCGAAACCGCACGACCGGAGCGCGGAGTGGGTGGATACCGCCGTTTGGAAAGCGGCGAGCGCAATTCCAGACGTGAGCGTATTGGTCGATGTCGATGGGGAGGAATCTCGACGATTTGGCGCGGAGACTTCCGGCCACACCATTGTTTTTGATTCGACAGGCCGCTTGATATTCGTCGGTGGAATCACTGAATCTCGCGGACACGAAGGCGATAATACCGGCGAGAACGCAATCGTTAGTCTACTGGGCGATCAGAACGCAGCCGTGCCAAGGTCGACATCAATATTCGGCTGCTCATTCGGTAACCAGCAGAAAAAAGACAAACTATGTCCGAACTGACCCGACCCCTGGATTTATTGACCGGACGTGCGGACGAACTTTTTCGCGAGCAACAAGAGAATACGTATCGCGACACCGATCGCCTGTTTGCACGGCTGATGTTCTTTCAATGGATCGCGGCAGTTGTGGCGGCAGTCGTCATCACGCCGTTCACGTGGGACGGTGAGGCGCGCGCGGTCCACATTCACGTTTGGGCGGCGATCTTTCTCGGAGGCGCGATCACAGTTTTTCCAATTTGGATGACGCGGGTTTGGCCGGGAGCAGCCATTACTCGACACGTCATCGCCGTGGCCCAGATGCTGATGTCTGCGCTGTTCATCAGCCTGAGCGGCGGGCGAATCGAAACTCACTTCCACGTCTTTGGCTCGCTCGTCATTTTATCCTTCTACCGGGATTGGCGCATACTCATCTCTGCGACACTCGTCGTCGGACTCGACCATTTCGTTCGGGGAATTTATTGGCCTTACTCGGTTTACGGCGTTCTTGGAGCCAGCCCGTGGCGATCTATAGAACACGCGGGTTGGGTGGCGTTCGAAGACATTTTCCTCGTAATTTCCTGCCTGCGCAGTATTCGCGAGATGCGCTTCATCGCCAACCGCACTGCGGCGGTTGAAGCAAGCGAGAGAGATTTTCGCGAGATCTTTGAGTTAGCGCCGATCGGAGTGGTGGTTGTCGATCTTGATTATCGATTTGTGCGGGTGAACTCGGCCTACTGCCAGATCACCGGCTATTCGGCAGAAGAGCTCGCAATGCGTCGCAGCCTGGACATTACCGTCTCCGACGATGTCGGCGCGACCGAGGAAATGTCGCGGAAGCTGCACAACGAACCTTCTCCTTACTATTTTGAAAAGCGGTATGTGCGAAAGAATAGCGAGATTTGCTGGGTCGGATGTACCGTGTCGCTGATTCGTGGCCAGGATAACAAGCCTCTCTACATCCTCGGCATGGTCGAAGACATTTCTGAGCGGAAGAAAACGCAATCCGAACTGACTCTAGCCAAAGAAGAGGCAGACCGGGCCAATCGGGCCAAGAGCGAGTTTCTCTCGCGCATGAGTCACGAATTGCGGACGCCACTTAACGCCATCCTCGGTTTTGGCCAACTCTTGGAGAGATACAAGCTCGACGAAAAACAAAAGTCCTGCCTGGATCACATCAAGAAAGCGGGCCGGCATTTGCTCGATCTTATCAACGAAGTGCTCGACATCAGCCGGATCGAAGCCGATCGCTTGAAATTGTCGCTCGAACCCGTTTCCGTGACCGATGCGTTGCGGGAAGGGCTCGATCTCGTCCGGCCGCTCGCTGCCGAACACGGCATCACGCTCGTCGGCCCAATTGGCGCGAACGCTGACTCGCATGTTCTCGCCGACCGGCAACGCCTAAAGCAAGTCTTGCTCAATCTTCTAACTAACGGAGTCAAATATACTCCGACCGGCGGCGAGGTTTGCGTTTCATACGAGACCAACGACAGCGGCATTCGAATCAAGATCTCTGATACCGGCATCGGTATCCCCAGAGAAAAAATGTCGCGTGTATTTACGCCGTTTGATCGCCTCGGTGCAGAACAGTCCGGTATCGAAGGTAATGGTCTTGGGCTCGCCCTTTGCCAGCGTCTGGTCCGAGCGATGCAGGGGACCATTGGCGTTGAAAGCGTGCCGCAGAGAGGCAGCACCTTCTGGGTCCACCTTTCGGCAGCTGACTCGCCTCTAAAAATTCTCTCTCAGAAACAAAACGTTACCGTCGACAAGGCGCCGAGTCTTTTCACCGAAGCGCGTACGGTTCTCTACATCGAAGACAATTTCTCAAATCTAATGTTGGTGGAAGAACTGCTTAAGGGTGAGCAAAACGTCGAATTGCTCACCGCGATGCAGGGAAGAATCGGCCTCGATCTTGCCCGCAAACACGCCCCTGACCTTATCCTCCTCGATCTGCACCTTCCGGATTTGCCAGGTTGGGACGTGCTGAACCAACTGCAAGCCAACGACGCAACGCGTCACATCCCGGTCGTGGTTGTCAGCGCTGATGCGACTCGTCAGCAAATCGATCGCCTCACGGCTGGCGGCGCGCGCGGTTATTTAACGAAGCCGATTAATGTTACTGAGTTCCTGGGCGTCCTCTCCAGTTCGATGAACGGCGAAGTGGTCAATCATAGCGCGGCTGCTTAGGCGTCGCGTTAGTCCCTCGGCGAATCGCTCCATCACGCTCTCAGTAGTTTCCGCGGGGGCGGTCGGTAATTCCCCAAAGCCGCATAGGCATAGCGCCCGCTGCTTTGAAATGGAAATGATCAGCTATTTGGAAACATCGACAACTCAAGACGAGAACCTGGCTGAAACTCCTCCGACGCCGCTTCGGATTCTTCTGGCCGACGACAACACCGCGGTCCTGGGCGTGATTAATCGTGTGGTTCGCTTTCTCGGGCATATCGTCATTGGCACCGCCGTCACTGGAAAAGAATGCATCAGCCGCGCGGCTGAGCTTCAACCCGATCTCATCCTGCTCGATTTGGTTATGCCGGATGGGAACGGAATCGATACCGCCGCTGCGATTTCGAAGAACTCCGATGTGCCCATCGTCATCGTAACGGGCGCGGGCGACCCTCAGACGTTCATTCGTCTGAATCAGGCGAATATTGCCGGACACATTTCCAAGCCATTCAGATTGGAAGAGGTGCGGAGTGTCATCGAGACGGTTAGCCAGCGCTGCGCGCTGGCGGCAGCTTGAGTCGCAGCGTCCGCGTGCCGCTGGAGCGTTGACAGTCTCGTGCGGCGGGGCAGGGTTGCTGCCTAACAATGCGCTTTGAAAATCAAACTGCCATCGTCACTGGCGCAGGGCGGGGGATTGGACACGCGATCGCGCTGCGTCTGGCAGCCGAAGGCGCGCGTGTCGCGTGCGTGAGTCGCAGCGAAGAAAACGCCAAACGCACCGCCGGCGAGTTGAACATTTTGCGGGCCGATTCGGCAAAGCATTACGCCGTGGACGTGGCCGATCACGCCGCCGTCCAGAAAACCGGCGAGCAGATTCTCAAGGATTTCACGAAGATCGACATCCTCATCAACAACGCCGGAGTGACGCGCGACGGACTTGCCATGCGGATGTCGATTGAAGATTGGGACACGGTGATCAACACGAACTTGCGCGGCGCGTTCAATTTCACCCAATCGATCTTGCGATCGATGATCAAGCAACGCAGCGGCCGAATCATTAATATCACGTCGGTCATTGGTCTGATCGGCAACGCCGGGCAAACCAATTACGCGGCGAGCAAGGCCGGATTGATCGGGTTTACCAAGTCGCTCGCACGCGAGTTGGCCAGTCGCAATATCACCGCCAACGCGATCGCACCCGGATTCATCACCACCGATATGACCGCCGGCTTGTCCGACGAAATTAAAAATACGATTCAGTCCCAGATTCCGCTCGGCAAAACCGGCACGGGTGAAGATGTCGCAAATGCAGTCGCGTTTCTGGCATCAGCGGAAGCGAGTTACATCACCGGACAGGTAGTTTGTGTGGATGGCGGAATGGTGATGTGATTTGTAGCGGCGGTCTATGACCGCCGAGTCTTCGTCGTCCGGCGTTCGCAGAGTGCCGCTACAGATACTTTTTCGATTCATTGTTGATCGGCCTCGGTCGCCAGGCGTGCCAGCAAAGAGTCGAAGCGCGGATCACTTCGTAACAGATCCCATTGCGGGTGCAACTTTAACAAGCCGTAACTGAGATTGCTTGGAATCCGCACTACGGCGTTGAGTTGTTCGAATGCTTGATCCGTTTCGCCTGTCCAGGTGTAGATCAGCGCGAGATTAACTATCAGTTCCGCGCCATCCACTGCGTCTTTTTTTACCGGGACGAGCTGGCAGGCGTGCACGCCTTCGCGAATTGCTTCTTCTTTTCGGCCAAGCGCAGCGTCGATTAGCCCCAGAATTCCGATACCGGCCGCGTAGTCCGGCTGCTGGCGCACGATTTTTTCCTGCTCGCTCCGCGCTTGATTAAAGGCGGATTCGGCGCGCGCTTTGTCTTCGAAGCTACGCGCAACCAGACCTTCAACGAATCCCGCCGGCGTTCGAAAGAAAAAGACCAATTCGCCAGGGGTGATTGCGTGCAACGCGCGCTCCGCTGCGCCACGGCCCCTATCGCATAGTGCTTGATCGATAAGACCGGCCGGGAATTCATCGGCTGATTTGGGGTCCTGCTGCAGTAACCTGGAGATTGTTTCTCGCAACGGTCGCGTATCCCCGCGCGCATCCAACTCGATTCGCGCGCGCGATACCGGAATGCTTTTGTCCTCGGGCGCGACGGCCAAAGCTCGGTTGTAGATTGCGTCCTCAGCCGCGTAGCGACGCAAGACGTGATAACTCGCCGCCAGCTGTTGCAAACGAAACAGATTGCTTGGGTCGAGATTGACGGCGCGTTGAAGTTCCTGAGTCGATTGTTGCCAGCGCCCCTGCCGCCGGTCGATTGACCCGGCGAGGCTAAATATGTCGGCGTTGTTCGGCAACGTCCGTTGTGCGAGCAGAAGCTCAGCACGCGCGCGGTCGTAATCGCGCAGGCCCTGAAAGAAATACCAGCCGCGAGCAAAATGCAGTTCATCCGAGTCTGCCTGGATTGCTTGGGCTTTTCCAAGTGCGGCATCAGCCAGCGCCAATCGATCTGGAGTGTGGTCGATTTCCAGCCAGTAAAGCGCGACATGCGCCTGACTAGCGCGACAATATGCGAGCACAAAGTTCGGATCGCGTGCCACAGCTTTATCAAACAGTTCCAGCGCGTCCGCTAGTTTCTCCTTCGCGTGGCTGTAGTCCGCTAGAACCTCAGAGAGCAACTGGTTTCCGTGCAGATAGAGATCGTGGGCAGTTGCGTCCTGCGTTGGATAGTGATTGAGCGCCGCTTTTTCTGCTGGCGAAAGCCGAACTCTAAGTTGGTCGGCGATCGATTGCGCGATGCGACTTTGGATTCCAAAGACATTAGTGAGTTTGCCATCGAAATGTTCAGCCCAAACATGCGCGTCCTTTCGAGCATCGATCAATTGGGCGGTGACACGAACGTTGTCGCCGGCCCGTTGCACACTTCCCTCCAGAACAAAAACTACACCGAGCGCCTGGGCGATCTCGCCGATGTTGCGAGTTGCGCTGCTTCGATACTGCTGCACGCTGGTGCGACTAATTACCTTAAGGTCCGCTATCTTTGCCAGGTCGGTGAGAATTTCGTCCTGCATGCCGTCTGCGAAGAACGCGTTCTCCTCCTCCTTGCTCAGATTCGCGAAAGGAAGGACGGCGATACTCTTTTCTTTTTGATCACGTGGAGTTCCGGGCGGCGCCGGACGATAAAATAGCAGAAACGCCAGCGCGACAGCCATCGCAGGCAACACCGCGATCGCCGCCAGAACGAAGCGACGTTGTTGCGAAAACGAGACCCCGTCGTCGGCGGTGACAGAGCGTTCTTGTTTCCAACCGACAAGAAACGTTACGAGAAACCCGAACAATATTGCAGCTATCAGCGCCTTCATCGCCCAAGGCGGAGCGCCTAAGGTCGGCAAAACAATCGCCGCCACCTGCAGCGTAATCCACGCAACGACGGCGTATCCGACAGCCGTTCGATACAGACGTCGATCTTTGAATTCCTTGGGCGAGAACTGCATCCGGAAGTCTCAGCCGAGGTTTAGTTCTTGAGCTTCGCCTGTGCAAGTCCATTGCTGCTCGGCATTCGATGGCCAGACTCTTTCCGCATTCTCTCAGCATCGAATCTGCTCAGTAGTTCAGTGTGAAGTTGCTTTGTTTTCTTCTCGCGATCACGGCCGCGGTTTTTGGTTGGGACTATCTGCATCGGCCAATCGAATATCCGGCCGGTGTCTTGATTGCTTCGGATCCGCAGCAAACACCAACCAGCGCCTCGCCGATCGCTTACGGCAATTTTCGGCTCACACCACTGGCGCATTTCGCGATCGATGCCCGCGTTCTTCATCACAAAATCTATCGCTGGGATAAGCAGGCCTCACTTGTTCCTGTCGATCTTGCCCTCGGTTGGGGGCCGATGTCCGATCAGAGCGTGCTAGATCAGCTTACCATCACTCAAAGCATGCGGTTCTATTGGTTCGAATACAAAATGCCGCCACCGATTTCGAAAGATGAAATCATTTCGCACTCGACCAATCTCCATGTGATTCCAGCGACACCGGCGATTGCGGCGCAATGCAAATCGGCGCGCGTCGGCGCTCTGGTGCATTTGAGCGGCGATCTTGTCGAAGCTGCCGGACCCGGAGTCGGAACGTGGAGAAGTTCACTCAGCCGTACCGATACTGGAAATGGCGCGTGCGAATTAATGTGGGTGACAGACTTCTCTATCCTATCAGCGCCTGCGTCGGCTCTGCGCTAGGGCCTAACGAACCGCTGCGGCGCCGGAGCGCTCTTCCTGTTCCATTGCTTCGGATGGCGCAAATCCAAATCGTTCGCAATAGTCGCCAAAGCCGTTCATTCCCTCCAACTGGAAATGAGCGGCGTTGTAGCGATGGACGCCATTGGTTCGGGAAGTTTGCTCGGACAGGACTGAGCGCATCTTGTCTTCAATTTCTTTTTTGAATCGCCAGCCAAAATACTCGTAAACGTGCTTCGCCGCGGCAATCGGATCGCGGCGTAGCTCCTCGTACTGCACGTCGCACACACGATCCGATGGGAGAGTGTCGCGCACCCGCATAAATGTTTTCAAGGCTTCCGACCAGTAAACCATCGCGTCGCGCCCGATCTGCACCGGATCGACCGTGTCACTGAAAACGCGACGCAGAATTGTGACCAAACTGGAAACCGATGCTACTGCTTCAATCGGGTCGCGGTGCAGCTGCACGAACTTCGCGTCGGGATAGATCGACAACAAAGCGCTCGCGGCAAACATGTGCGCCGGCGCCTTTAGGATCCACCGATCGGCTGATCGTCGGAACTGGAGGTGTTGCAGAAAGCGGCGATGAAACTCGTAAGTCGGCCCCAGATCCTGGCGGAAAAACCACGCTCGATAAGACGGAATGTTATACATCGTGTCGAACTGATCGCTCATGAACGTTAGGCTCATGAGTGAAACGCATTCCTGCGGCAGGTTGGCGCCGGTTGCGTGCACGTGTTCGAAAGTCGGCGCAAGCCAGCGCAACATCGCTAGGTCGCGGCTGGCGGAGCGAACGCGCTGTTGTCGATCTTGCGTCCCCGCTGGCGATGGCGACGTCACTTCCCATGTTCGTGGCACCCGGTGCGCCGGATCGGTGCCGAGCAGGGTGTGCAAAACTGTGGTCCCGCTGCGAGGAAGACCAACGATAAAAACCGGCGCGCGGATTTCCTGTCTCGCAATCTCGGGATAGCGCCGGCGATCATGTTCGATATGCAGCCGGTTACACAAAATTCGCACCACATCGTTCCGAACAGCGAGTTTTCCGATTACGTTCAACCGCGCCTCGCGATGGCAGGATTCCAACAATCGGGACAGCGGCTCGAAGAAATCGGGATCACCGAAGTCGTTTAGTCCGGAGCACCGTTTTGCTTTGTCGATCAGTTGAGCGGCGGCAAGCGGCTTTAATCTCAAACCGACGGCCTCAAGCGCAGCGCCGGCCTTGTTTAGCATCCTGATAACCAGCGGCGCGCGGGTCGCTTCAATCGTTGAAGTCATCTCCCGACATGTTGTTTGGCTGCGCGCCAAAGGCAAGTGCAAGTGTGGTTGCGCCGGGTCCGGCCTCGTCCGATCATCTGGCATGACGATGGAGAAGGCGACGTTTGGGGCAGGTTGTTTTTGGGGAGTCGAAGAGAATTTTCGCAAACTGAAGGGCGTGACTTCAACCGCAGTCGGCTACGCCGGTGGGAAGAAGGACAATCCGAGTTACGAAGACGTTTGCAGCGACGAAACCGGACACGCCGAAGTAGTCCAATTGGAATTCGATCCCACGGAAATCAATTACGATCAGCTCTTGGACGTTTTCTGGTCGAATCACAATCCGACGACGTTGAACCGTCAGGGACCGGACGTTGGCGCCCAATATCGCTCTGTGATTTTCTATCATTCGCCGGAGCAAAAAGCAGCGGCGGAAGCGTCGCGCGAAAAATTGACCAAGAGCGGGCGTTTCAATCGGCCCATAGTGACTCAAATCCAGCCGGCGCCCAAATTCTGGCGCGCTGAGGAATATCATCAGCGTTATCTGGAAAAGCGCGGACAGTCGCACTGCGCGATCTAAGGCGCATGGCCGCAGACGTCGTCCGAACGAAGAATTTTGTCGCGGACGCGGCCAACTTCATTGTCGATCTTGCCCATAAAGCGCTGGCGGAGAGGAATGAATTTCGCATCGCCCTCTCGGGCGGGAATACACCGCGCCCCGTTTATTCCGAGGTCGCGCGCATCGGGCGCGACTTGCCGTGGGATCGCGCCCTGATCACTTTCGGGGATGAGCGTTGCGTTCCGCCGGATGACGCCGAGAGCAACTTTCGGATGGCGCGCGAGACGCTGTTCTTTCCCGCGGCGATTCCCGAGAAATCGATTTTGCGGATGCGCGGCGAGATCGAACCCCAAATCGCAGCGCAGGAATATCAGGACGATTTCGATCTTTTGGCGACGCAGCGCGGCGAACAGATTTATCGTCACGATCTGATCTTGCTCGGGCTGGGGGAGGACGGCCACACCGCATCGTTGTTTCCGGAGACGGCGGCGCTGAACGAGCAAACGCGTCGCGTAGTTGCCAACTTTGTTCCGAAACTGAACACGTGGCGGCTGACGTTCACCTTTCCCCTCATCAATCACGCGCGGCACGTTTGTTTCTTGGTAAACGCGACCAAGAACGCGGACCTGATCGATCGGGTGATCAAGCGCGATCCAAGATTTCCGGCGTCACGAGTGAATCCCGCTTCCGGAAAACTGACGTGGATCTTGGGCGAATAAATTCTCGCCTCAACCACTTTAGTATTGCTCGCCTTCGTCCGGAGTCGACGTCACGCGATCGTCAATTGCCCAGACGTGCAGCATCACTGCGCCCCAGTAGGGGACTAACATCAGGATTCCCCATCCGGCTGAAGCCACCGCCGCGATAACCGCGAACACGATCGCGAGCGGGGTGATGAGAAACAAAATGAACGCGCCCATCATTCGATGGCCTTTGTAGATGTGACCGAGCCCGGGAATGATGCTGAGCAGGATGGCCATCGCGTCGCTCGCTTTCGGTTCGGCGGGTTTCGTTGCTTCTAGCGTCCAATCGCAATTGGTGCAGTGCGTCGCGTTTTTCGGCAGCGTAGTTCCGCAATACGGGCACGGCATCGTGTCCCAACTGATCTGCTGTTGCGGTTGCGTCGGCGCGTCGGTGTATTCCATCGCAATTAGATCGCGAGTCAACGTCCCAAGAGCCGCCGATTTCGTCAAGCATTCCTTGTCATTCCACGTGCGGTCTTCGAATGTGTGCCCTAACCGATGCCGACGCTTTCTGAAATCGTTGAATACACGAATGATTATCTGCGCGTATCGGAAATCGAAGATTGGCCGAATGCGCTGAACGGTCTGCAAATCGAAAATTCGGGCAAGGTCACGAGAATCGGTGCGGCGGTAGATGTTTCCACGCGCGTGTTGACCGCCGCCTCGAAGAAAAAAGTCGATCTTCTGATTGTGCATCACGGTGTGTTCTGGCCGGGCTTGCAAAGCGTGACCGGCGCGTTGCGGCGGCAATTGAAGATTGCCTTTGAGAACGACATCGCGCTCTACAGCGTGCACCTGCCGCTCGACGTGCATCCGAAGGTTGGAAACAACGCGCTTCTGGCTGCAGCGCTGGGATTGAAATCTCCAAAGCGATTCCTGAAAGAGAAAGGCGAATCGATCGGACTGAAAACTAAAGTGCCGATTTCTCGAAGCGTGCTGATCCGAAAGCTGAGAACGGTTCTTCGCGGTCCGGTAAAAAGTTTCAACTTCGGTCCGGCTCAACCGCGACGGGTCGGAATCGTCACGGGAGCCGGCGGATCCGAGATCTATCGCGTTGCCCAGGCGAAGATCGACACCTTCATTACGGGCGAAGCGCCGCATTGGGCAGCGGTGGCGGCGGAAGAACTCGGCATGAATCTGATTCTCGGCGGTCATTACGCGACTGAGACCTTCGGCGTCAAAGCGCTCGCCGTGCATTTGTCGGAGCGATTCAAACTCTCCTGGGAGTTTCTGAATTTCCCAACCGGGCTTTAAAGTTTTTGCTTTCGCAAACTCGGAGACGTTGTTCCTTGTTCGCCGATGCCTGAGGGGCAACCGCAGCGAGTGAGCACCCGCGCGACCGGCATTGTCGGTATCGCGGTGCTTTGCTCGCGCATTTTGGGTTTAGTCCGCGAGCAGGTTTTCGCCGGACTCTTCGGCGCCACTCGGAATCTGGACATTTTTCTGATCGC
>DASZJH010000101.1:0-5042 GCA_035948375.1 Chthoniobacterales bacterium | reverse complement strand
GTATTCGAGCAGGGGAATGATGATCCGGCGTGAGGTCCCGATTTTCTCGCGGAGTTGACTCGCCGTTGCCGGCCCGTTGGCGGAAATGAAATCTGAAACAGTTGCTCGCATTTGATCAACAGAATCGCGAAGCAAAACAATCTCGTCACTGATTTCGATAATCTCGCCGTGTTCGATCAAAAACCGCAGCGCTTGCTGAAGATGTCCGTCCTTAGCAACAATTTTGCGATCCGGCGGATCGAACGGCTTACTTGAAAGCGACGCTCGAATTGTCTCTGCCGCCGCTTTCAATTCCGGCGGCAGGCTGGCGTGATGCGATTGTCGGGCAATTGTCGATCCTGCGGAAACAAAGTCGTTGGCACAAAGATCTACAATCAAGGCGTCGAAAACGGCCGGTGAGAGCGAATCGAAGTTGGCTCGGAGCTCGTTCAATTCGAGCCCGCGCCGCTCTGGACGCGTCTTATGAGCTTTGTCGATGAGTTGCGCGGCGCGCTCACGAAACTCGCGCCAGACGAGCATTTTTACGCCAACATCCTCGCGCAGAAAAATTTCACCGTGATCAGACAATCGCTGCAACGCTCTTGCCACTTCTCCCGCGCTGAAGTGCGACCGCTCAAGCAAGCGAGAAGGCTGTATTACGTGTCCGCGCGCGACCTCGGTCCAAACTGCAAGATCGATATCGTTCGGAGCAACCGCGCGTGAGGCGAGAAGCGCGCGCTCCTGATTCGAGCGGAAGTCCGTTGAATCGACATTAAAGACAACGGCGCCGGCGATGGTCTGCCGTTCTGATGCGTCCCGGACTATCAATCGATCACCTACAAAGACAAGCAGCGGAGCAGCTAACTTGAGCTGGGCGACAACGCTTTGGCCGGGCATCAGTGAATCAGTTTCAGCAAAGATCACTTTCGCGAGCACGCGCGTTGTGCCGTGATGAACATAGGCGGAAAGGCCCGATTTGATTGGCGCCGCGCGTGGTAACCGCGCCGAACAGGTCAGAGCAACATGCAATGTGAGACTGGTCTCAAGCCCCTGACTTGTCACCACATCGCCGCGTTGGATTCCGTCAGTTCCCACGGGAACGTCCGGAAGATTGAGAGCCGTCCGCATTCCCGGCTGCGCCTGATCCAAATCGCGATTGTGGCTTTGAAGGGAGCGAATGCGCACGGAAGTCTTACGCGGTTGAATCGCGAGAGCTTGTCCGCGTTGAAGCGAACCACCGGTCAAAGTGCCGGTAACGACGGTGCCGATTCCACGAAGCGTGAACGCGCGATCGGCAAATAATCTCGGTTTGCCGATATCGCGCGGCGGCCGCAGCGCCGCCAGCTCCGTACCAAGCGCGTGTTTTAGATTTTCAATTCCTTCACTAGTGCGAACCGAGGTAGGAACGATTTGGCAGGAGGCGAATGGAGTTTGTTGCAACTGTTCACGAATCTGATCGGTAACGATTTCGATATTACCGAGATCACTTTTGGTTAACGCGACAAGGAGCCGCTCCACGCCCAAATAGATTAGGATTTGCAGATGCTCCTCGGTTTGCGGCATCCATCCGTCATCCGCGGCGACGACGAGCAGCGCGAGATCAATCGAACCAACTCCAGCAATCATGTTACGAATGAAGTCTTCGTGGCCTGGAACATCGACAACACCGACTTGAAATTTCTCACCGGCAGGTCCTGCGAGATTCAGATCGGCGAAACCGAGATCGATGGTGATGCCGCGGGCTTTTTCTTCGGGCAAACGGTCGGGATCGGTTCCGGTCAACGCTTTGACCAGCGCGCTCTTGCCATGATCAACGTGCCCGGCTGTTGCGAGAATGAAGTTTGTCATCGACTCGTGCAGGCAGTCCGGATCGCGTCAACAACCGCTTCATCCTGGTGGGAAAAGATTGTTCGCAAATCGAGTTTGAATCGTCGGTTGCCGACGTAACCGATGACGGGCGGCGTCGAACGCCGCAGCGCGGCAGCAAATTCCTCGACCGTGCAATTCTCCGGTAAAAAATCGATCGTGATTGAAGGGACAATCGATTTCGGCAAGGCGCCGCCCCCAGCTTTCCCAGTTCCGATGCCAATCGTTATTTTCATTGGCAGCCCTTGCAGACGTGTAACGATCGCAGCCGCGCGTGCGCGCAGTTCATCCTTTGGAACTTGCAGGAGCGCGAGCGCTGGGATTTCGCTGGTAACCTGGTTGAGGTGAAGATCGACCGTCGTTTGCAACGCTGCGAAAGTGAGTTTGTCGCAGCGCAGGGCGCGGTAGAGCGGCTCGCGTTTGAGAGCGTCGATCAGTCGTTTCTTGCCGGCGATGATGCCGGCTTGCGGGCCTCCAAAAAGTTTGTCACCGCTGAAGGAAACGAGATCAGCGCCCGCCTTGAGCGATTCGGCTGGCTTCGGCTCGTGATGATGCAAGCCGATTTGTTCGGTCGCGACCATTGCGCCGCTTCCGAGGTCTTCTACGAACGGGACGCGCCTTTTGTGGGCGAGCGCCGCCAACTCGGGCGTTGTCGGCGATTCCACGAAACCGCTCATGAAAAAGTTGCTGCGATGAACTTTGAGAACGAGTGCCGTTTGTTTACCGATCGCGCGGGTGTAATCGGACAGCATTGTCTTGTTAGTAGCTCCGATCTCGCGCAGCGTTGCGCCGCTCGCTTCCAGAATTTCGCCGATGCGAAAACCGCCGCCAATTTGCACCAGTTCGCCGCGCGAGATGACCACCTGGTCTTTGTTCGTTGCGATGAAATGACGAACGATCAGCACAAGTGCGGCGGCGCAATTATTGACGATGGTGGCGGCATCGGCCCCACAAAGAAGGGCGAGCGCTCCCTCAACGTAATCTCCACGCTGACCGCGGCCGCCGGTGGAAAGATCGAGCTCTATATTATTATAAGCGGAAGCGATCTGGCGCAGGGTTTCGCCGGTTCCAAGCGGGAGCGGCGACCGGCCAAGGTTGGTGTGAACAATGATTCCTGTTCCGTTAATCACCGGCTGGATCCTCGTAGCTCGCAGTTTCTCGATCGATTCGCGAAGAAGATCGACAATGGAATTGAATTCCGGGATCTCCCGTCGCCAGCGTAATTGGGCGAGCTCGCGTCGGACAAGATCGACAATCAGCGGCCGTGGCAGATCGATCTGGCCCAAGGCATCCAGCATCCTGTTAACCGAGGGAATATCGCGGCGCGACCGGCCTTTCACTTTGTCGTGCATATCAAGTGTTTGCGGCGACGCATGATTCGGCCAATGACGGCGGCAGATGGCGTACGGAGTCTTGCAAGAACGCGGCGCACTTTCGGCAACGACGATTCACGAACGCAAAGCAGTAAACCGCCGCTGGTCTGAGCGTCTGCGAGCAATATCCGCTGAGATTGCGAGACCGATCTCAAGTCGGTTGTTTCCCTCGCCGCCTTTAGATTGTCGCGGGTGCCGCCGGGAACGCACTCGTGATCGATTAAATCGAAGATCTCGGAGCTGATCGCCGGGATATGCTCTTTGAAAATTTCAGCGCTAACGCTGCTGGCGCGACACATGTTCGCAAGATGACCAAGCAGTCCAAAGCCGGTGATGTCGGTGGCGGCGCGGACAAGCTTCTTTTCGGCAAGCTCCGCGCCGACCGAATTTGTTTGCGACATAAGCGCGATCACTTTCTTTTCGAGGCCGCGCGAAGCGCGGTTGCGTTTGATCGCGGTCGTTGCGATGCCGGTCCCAAGGGGTTTGGTTAACATGAGCAAATCGCCAACGCGCGCGTTGGCGTTGGCCAGGATATTTGGAAGATCGACAATGCCGGTGACGGCGAGGCCATAAATCGGTTCGGGATTTCGAATGGAATGGCCGCCGACGATGGCGCAACCGACTTCGGCGGCTTTCTCGAGGCCCCCGCGAAGAATTGCCGCGATCGTTTTCGGCGAAACGAGTTTCTGTGGAAAGCCCATGAGATTGAGTGCGGTGATCGGGCGACCGCCCATAGCGAAAACATCGGACAGCGCGTTAGCAGCGGCGATCTGACCGTAAGCGAACGGGTCGTCGACGATTGGCGTGAAGAAGTCCACGGTCTGAACGAGTGCGCGATGTCGATCTAATCGGTAAACGCCGGCGTCATCGAACGTGCTCGAATTGACGAGAACGTTGCGATTTCGATGGGTCGGTAACTGACGCAAAACTTGCGTCAGGGCCTGTTGGCTCAACTTGGCTGCTCAACCGGCACAAGACGAGAGCGACGTGAGTTTACGGATCTGTTCGCGCGACAAGTCGGTCACCTCCCTTCGAGAAAACAACGTTTAAGAGGAAGATTTGAGCGGAGAGGATAGGAATCGAACCTATCTCGCCACTTGCGTAGCGACGGCGGTTTTGAAGACCGCGAGGACCACCAGGCACCCTTCACTCTCCAGAAAGCGGAAAGCTGAGTCCGAGCCGGACTGGCACTTCGGAAACCGGAAAGACTATTTGAGCTTTTTGATTTGGCTGACGATGGAATCGAAATCGGGCCAGTCGCCCGAATCGAGTTTGGAATGGAGCATTTTGCCATTGGCGCGAATTTCAAAAGCGCCGCCGCTCGAAGGAATCAGGGTGAGCGCCTTGATGCGCTCGCCGAGTTCGAGAATTTTGGTCGCCAAACTGACGGCCTTCGGCGTGTAGTTTCAAACGACGCAATATTCGATCGAGACTTCGGTTTTCACCCGGCGCGCTCCTTTCCGAAATCAGGGTATCGGACGAAGGAATGTGGTCAAGGCGTGAGCGTAGCGCGCTTGACGATAGCGTGGCCGACCTGTTAGATGAAGGGCGGCCGCGGAGACCTTGCCACGACCGCCCTTCTAACCCATTCCAATTGCGCCTTGAGAGCGCGACTGCGACTTGTAGTATTACAAACTTGTAATGTCGCGTCCATTACAATTTTGTAATGTTCCGGAGGGCACAGCCCGTAACTCGGCCTCAAAAAAGGGGTTCAGCGGACCGCCTTGCAGCGGACAAGATGCGTCGGTTACCGATTACGCGTAGAAGTGGGCGCTTCGCCTCCAGCTTCTGCACCTGTTGCGCCCCCCCCGAAGTAGTAAGAAA
>DASZJH010000100.1:0-14515 GCA_035948375.1 Chthoniobacterales bacterium | reverse complement strand
AGATGTCGATGTTCCAAAGGATCTCGTGACCGAGTGGAGCGTGGAAAACGATTTCATCGCGGCGGTGAAATCAAAAGGCCGCAACCGCCCGCGACCAAGTTTCGAGGACGGCGTCCGCTACATGCGCGTCGTCCAGGCCGTGGCCGACTCCCGCGCCCGGAACGAATGGATCGCGATTAGGAAGTGAAGTTCGCGTGGAATAGCCGGAAGCACCTGGTTGTCGCAACAGCTTTGATCGCTGTGGCGATCGTTTGCGCCGTGATGTTTTTCTTTCGTGCGCGGACAAGCGAGAGATACAGCTTCAACCCGCCAGAGAAGAATCCTCAGTTCGGAGTTGGTAACATGAATTGGGAACCATTGCCCTCACCGCCGTCTTCGAAGCCAGTCGAGTTCGCGCAGGCGCGCGAAACAAGCAGGCCAACGGTGTCAGGAACGCAATTCGCGTCGCCGCAACCGGCGGCTTCGCTCGGACTGCAGTTGCTCTTTCAGAGAAGAGTTCCACTGTTCACCATACAGATCGGAGTCGTCGATGTTGATCGAGTTTTTGACGATTCAGCTTCCTTATGACGGGTCGCAGGAGGCGCGCGCCAAAGCCATTAACGACGTCGAATTTGTTACAGCCGCGTGCGCGTTAGCTCACAATTGCGTGATTGTTCTCAATAACTCCGGCGACAGCCTGAACAAAATCCCGCTCGTTTTATATTCAGCGGAACCGGTAGACCTCACGGACGAGGTAATCGCGCAGCTCAGCAAATAACCCGCACTTAATTCCTCATTGGATTCTTCTTTATCGCGCTAGGCGTTCGAACAGGTAGCCGATCAATCCGGTGGCAGGCAAGGTGAAGATCCAGGCCCAGATAATTCGTTCGACCACGGTCCAGCGCATTCCGCTGAAACGTTTCACCGTGCCGACGCCCATGATCGACGTTGAGATGACATGAGTGGTCGAAAGCGGAATTCCATAAACGCTTGCGACTTGAATAATCAACGCCGCGCTGGTCTCGGCGGCGAAGCCGTTGACTGGTTGTAATTTCACCACGCGATGGCCGAGCGTTCGAATAATTCGCCAACCGCCGGCCGCGGTGCCAACCGCCATTGTTAGCGCGCACAAGATTTTTACCCACAACGGCAAGATAAACGCCGGCGTGTGCAAAAACTGTAGCCACGGTGGGAGATAATCGAATCGACCGGCCTGGGTTCCGGTGAAAAGCGCGAGCGTGATGATGCCCATTGTTTTTTGGGCGTCGTTCGTCCCGTGACTGTGCGCCATCCAGGCCGCGCTCAAGATCTGGGCTTTGCCAAAAAACCGATGGATAAAATACGGCGTGAGCTTGTGAAGAATCACGAACAACAAAAACATCACGAGTCCGCCGAGAATGAATCCGGCAATTGGCGAGCTGATCATGGGGACAACAACTTTGGGCCAGAGCCCTTCATGCCACTTGATGACCGACCAATTTCCTTTCGCGGTCGCAACCGCGGCGCCGCAAAGACCGCCGATGAGCGCGTGACTCGAGCTCGACGGTAAGCCGAAGAACCAGGTGACCATATTCCATATGAACGCGGCGAGCACCGCGCTCAGAACTGTTCCCATCGTGACGACTTGAGTATCGACCAGACCCTTGCCGACCGTTGTGGCCACGGCTCCGCCGAGAAGCGCACCGGTTAAATTGAAAAACGCCGCCATCGCGATTGCTTGGCGCGGGGTGAGCACTTTGGTCGAAACAACAGTAGCGATAGCGTTGGCCGCGTCGTGGAAGCCGTTGCTGTATTCAAACATGATTGCCGCGAGGACGACGATGAGGAAGAGCAACATGTCGATCTTGCCCCGCCGCGGCGGGGCGGCGGGTTAAGTGTTTTTCAAAACAACTTGAAGGACGACGTTGCCGGCGTCGCGGCAGCGATCGATCACCTTTTCGAGCAATTCGTAAAGATCGCGCAAAAAGATGATGTGCTTGGGATCGTAATTGCCCTGGTAAAGATCGCGCAACAGCTCGAGCTCGAGGTTGTCCGCTTCGCCCTCGATGTTTTGAAGCTTCGCGTTCATCTCGCGCGCGGTGCCGACGTTCATTCCTTTGCGCAGTTGTTTCACCATCGCGAGGACGGCCTCGGCGGCCTGGTCGAGTAGCTGAACCTGCTTCTTAAAACTCGGCGTTGGTAAATCCTGCGGACAGATCAGCATCCGCTCGCCGATTTTCTCGACCGTTTTTGGAATTTTATAAAGGGACGAAGCGAGGGCCTGGATGTCTTCGCGTTCAAACGGCGTGATAAAGGTCTTCGTCAGTTCTTCCGTCAGCTCCTGGGTGATTCGTTTATCTTCGCGGCGGCTTTCGGCAAAGGCCGCGAGGTTTGGTGCGGAACTGTTGTTGTCGATCTTCGCCAACAGATCGACCAAATGATGCACGCTGGTATCGGCCTGTTGTGCGCTGGCTTCGAGCAAATCGTAAAATTTCTGGTCGTGCCCGAGAAATCTGCCGATCGAGATCATGGGTTGTTTGTGAGATTACGTTGTAGCAAGCGGCGAAGTAAACAACGTTGATTGGAACAACGCACTCGCTTTACCGACTCGCCTTCATTTCATTCGAATCCGGCTCCGGGTTCGGACTCTTATCACCCCAAAGATGGAACGTGTAGGTAAAGACGATGTAGGCGAAGATGCGTCGCGGATCGTCGTTGCTGAAGTAAATCGCGGGATTGAATTGAAAATCGCGGGTGAGGTTGCAGGTAAAGCCAATGGTGGATGAATTTTCCTTTCCGCTCTGAAAATCGACCTGGACCCGCCAGGTTTTGTTGAAGTCGTAGGCGTAACCAAGGATCACTTCGTTTTTGTAACCGGCGTGAATCCCGCCAACGATGAACTTGTTGTGCTCGGTGTAATAACCGGCCTCGATGTACGGTTGAGGATCGACATGCGACCGAGGCGACCAATTCGTGAACCCGATTGAAAGCAGGTAAGGCTCTTTGGTCAGAAGGCCAATCTCGGTAGCGAGAATTTCTTCATCGGGGTCGAAACCCTGGAAGACAGCTATTTCCGCCCATTTCGTCAGGCCCAATTCGGATTGTAATTCGTACGGGTTCGCAATCCGCTTGTCCTGGATTTGCAGACTCAATGAAAGGTCGCCCTCGCCCTGCAAATCCGGAGTAACGATCTGGCTGAGACCTTTGGTGGTCGCGCGCGTTGACGGGATTTGCCCGACCAGAAAAGTTATCGTTAGGCCAAGACTTGTGAGAAATCTCATTGGTTCAACAATCGCTGTGGTCGTGTCTTCAACGCCATTCACGCACGGTTCGATGTTCGGCCTTGTTCAGTTTTTCAGCTTTTGTCGCAGCCTGCGATCACTAGATCCAAGATTTTTTCAGGAGCCAGACTTTCACGACTTGGGTTAGCGCAACATAACAAATGAGCGTGAGCACCAAAAGCATCCAATAAAGCGGCGGCAATGGAACAAAACCAAGGAACGTCGCTAACGGCGAAAACGGCAGATACGCTGCGATCGCCATGATGATGGCTGTGGTGGTCGTGAGCTGCCAACTCGCGCGCGATTGGATGAAGGGAATCAGATTTGTCCGAATCACGTGAACGATCAGCGTTTGCGTCATTAACGATTCAACGAACCAGCCAGTGTGAAAGAGCGCAGCTGCGTATGAGCCATCCGGTGACGCGGCATGAGCGAAACGCGCGGCAAGCGCTCCCGGCGGAACAAGGTTTAACTGATTACACTTAAAGACAAACCACATCATCGCGTAGGTCGTGTAATCGAAAATGGAACTGATCGGCCCGATGAAGACGATAAATTTGGCGATTTCACCTATGTTCCACGGACGCGGCTTGGCGATTTGGAGCGGGCCGACATTGTCGGTCGGGATCGGCACTTGGGAAAAGTCGTAGAGTAGATTGTTCGTGAGCACCTGGATCGGAGCCATCGGCACAAAGGGAAACCACGCGCTGGCACCGATCACGCTGAACATGTTTCCGAAGTTCGAGCTCGCGCCCATGCGAATGTACTTGAGGATGTTCACGAACACTTTGCGTCCCTCAAGCACACCCTCCTCCAGCACCATCAAACTTTTTTCGAGCAGGATCATGTCGGCCGATTCCTTGGCGATGTCGACGGCATTGTCCACAGAGATCCCCACGTCGGCAGCGTGCAATGCGGGCGCATCGTTGATGCCATCTCCGATAAAGCCCACCACGTTGCCTCGCGCTTGGAGCGCTTTCACGACTCGTTGTTTATGGGAAGGCGAGAGGCGCGCGAAAATATCGCTCGTGCCTACAGCGTCGGACAATTGCTCGTCGGACATCTCTTCAAGTTCTTTGCCGAGGAAAATTTTCGCCGCGGTGATGCCGACCTCGTTGCAGACTTTCCGCGTAACCAAATCGTTGTCGCCGGTGAGCACCTTGATCGTTACGCCGTGTTCTCGCAAAGCAGTGATCGCTTTCGCCGCGGTTTCTTTCGGCGGATCGAGGAATGCAATGTAACCCGTCAAAACCAAGTCGGACTCATCGGTCTTGGAATAAGCGGGCCGCCTTTCCATTTTCTTCGTGGCGATCGCGAGCACGCGCATTCCATCTTCGTTCAGACTGTTGACCTGTTCGAGAAGGTCGCCCACGAGAATGGGCTCCATGTCGAAAATCTCGCCTTCACTTTCGAAGTGGGTGCATTTGGCAAAGACCGCTTCCGGCGCGCCTTTGGTCAGTAGTTGGCATTCGCCATTTGGTCCTTCGACCGCCACCGACATCATGCGTCGCGAAAAATCGAACGGTATTTCGTCGAGTTTCACAAACTTCTCGATACCAAGCTCGCCGTGCAACTCCGCGTGCTTGAGCACGGCACGATCGAGCACGTTCTTCAGTCCGGTTTGGAAATGGCTGATGAGATAGGCATCGCGCAATACTTCCTCGTTTTCTTTTTTGAAAACGTCGCAATAGATTTCGAGAATCACGCGATCGATCGTGAGGGTGCCGGTCTTGTCGGTACAGAGCACGTTCATTGCGCCGAAGTTCTGTATGGAGTTCAACCGCTTCACGATCACTTTCTTGCGCGACATCGCGAGCGCTCCTTTCGACAGGCACACGGAGATAATCATTGGCAGCATTTCCGGTGTAAGACCAACGGCGACCGCCAGCGCGAAAAAGAATGCCTCTTTCCAATCATGCTTCGTCAGGCCGTTGATGAAAAAAACCAGCGGCACCATTACGAGCATGAAGCGAATCATCAGCCACGTGAATTTCTTCACTCCTTTGTCGAACGCGGTCTCGATTTGTTGCCCGACGAGACTGCGTGCTACTTTTCCAAAATAGGTCTGCGGTCCATTCGCGACGATAACTGCCGTAGCAGTGCCGCTTTCGACACTCGTGCCGAGAAAACACAAGTTGTGGCGCTCGATGGTTGAAACTTTCTCGCGAGTGTCGGGCGCGTCGGATTTCTCGACCGGCAGCGACTCGCCGGTGAGCGTCGCTTGGATAACGAACAAGTCTTTCGCAGAGATGAGCCTTACATCTCCCGGAATCATGTCGCCGGAGCACAATTTTACGATGTCGCCCGGAACGAGTTCACGCAGCGGAATTTCTTTTTGCTGGCCGCCCCGTACCACTGTCGCGGTAACGGTAATCATCGCTTTCAACTTCGCGGCAGCACTGTCCGCGCGCGTTTCCTGCACAAAGCGAAGCATTACGCCCAGCAAAACCATTAGGACCATCACCGTGCCGCCGGCGAAGTCGTCGGTGGCATAAGATAAAGTCGCGAGAACTGTAAGTAAGATGACGAGCGGGTTGCGGACCGCAGTCCATAATCGCGAGAGCCAGGTGTGTCTTGCTTCTTGGGCGACCTCGTTCGGGCCGAAAACTTCCAATCGCTCCGCCGCTTCTTCTTCGCTTAGGCCATTTGGCGATGTCTTGAGACGCTGAAAAATTTCTGAAACGTCCTTCGTTGCAGAAGTATGTACCAATTCCGCAGTACGATCGCCGTTAGGCTCTTTTACGGCGTGCATGTTTGATCAAACGGCTGCGTATCGTTTCAGCACCGTTAACAGAGACTGGAGATGTCGGCGTCCTTCTGACCGAGTCGCGGCGTTTTCAATGCATTCGTGCATGTGCGATTCGATCAATTCTTCACTAAATGATTTCAACGCTTGTCGTGCAGCTACGACTTGCATGAGCACATCCGAACAGTCGGTATCCGTTTCCACCATTTTTTCGAGCGCTTCAATCTGGCCTTTGACCTTTCGCAAGCGCACGACGAGGGCTCGCTTTTCCAAACCGGGACGAATGTGTTTCGATTTCATGGGAAGCCTCCTAATCAATCCAAAAACCAAGTTGATTTAATATACGGCGTGGGGGTATACAGTATCTCCGAAAGATAGGCAATGGGATAAAGCCAAGATGATCACTCCAATTTCGCTCGGCGCGGAAGACAGCGACATTGGTAATCAGGCTCGAATTCGTCGAGGCGCGTTGCATCGCAGAGTTCGTCGATTGCGGCAACAGATGCGTTGCGCAATTCGCATCCAGCGCGAAGACGCCATCATTAGCTATCTTTCCGCTAGACGATTTCCACCAAGATCGAAGGAGGCATTGATTCTGCGGCTGCTTGCTCAAACCGCTCTTCACCGCACAAGAAAACTCGAAGCGCTTCTTAGTCGTCTGTCCGCAACGCCCAATTATAAAACGAAAAGGTGGTTGTTTGATTGGCGACGTTTCTACGTTTCGTACGCTCCGCGGTCTTGGCTGCTTCTATGGCATAAACGCCACAACGGCTAACAAGTCGAGCCAAAGGTAGCGTTGTTACAACAACGTGCCGCGCAGAATCACGAGCGCCACATTGAAGTAGATTACTAACCCGGTGACATCGACTAACGTCGCGACGAACGGGGCGGACGAGGTCGCAGGATCGAGCCCGAGCCGGCGTAATAGAAATGGAAGCATGGCACCGCCGATCGTTCCCCAAGTGACGACACCCACAAGCGCGAGCGCAACCGTCATTGCGATGAGCGAATGGTGTGGCCCGTAGTTGAAGATGTGCAGTTCCTGCCAGGCAGAGATTCGCAAAAATCCGATTGCGCCGAGAATCAAGCCCAGCGCAACACCAGAGAGCAATTCCTTTCGCACGACGCTAAACCAATCGCGCAACGTCAATTCGCCCAGCGCCATCGCGCGAATGACGAGCGTAGTCGCTTGCGAGCCGGAATTGCCGCCGCTGGAAATGATCAGCGGCAAAAACATCGCGAGGATTGCGGCTTTTTCGATCTCGCCGTTGTAGCCTTGCATCGCGGTAGCGGTCAGCATTTCGCCGAGAAAAAGGAGAATCAGCCACGTCGCGCGTTTTTTGACCATTCGCAGGAACGGAATCGTCGTGTAAGGCTCGTCCAACGCTTCCATACCGCCGAGTTTTTGGATGTCCTCCGTCGCCTCTTCTTCAGCAACGTCGAGCATGTCGTCACTGGTCACGATGCCGACTAGCACGCCATTGGAATCAAGCACCGGTAGCGCGATGCGGTCGTATTTCCGAAAAAGGTTCAGCGCTTCTTCCTGCGAGTCGCTGACTTTCAGCGCGGCGAAATTCTGGTCGCGAATCTCGCTCACTTTGGTGTTAAGCGGGCGGAGCAGAAACTCGCGCATCCGGACGTCGTCGATCAATTTGTTATGATCGTCGACCACGTAGATCACATTCAACGTCTCGCTGTCGCGTCCATATTCGCGGACGAAGTCGAGGACTTGCTGCACCGTCCAATCTTCGTGCACCGCGATGAAATCCGGCGTCATCAGACGGCCGACGCTTCCTTCCGGATAACCGAGGAGCGACTGCGCGACGTGGCGTTCTTCCGGCGTGAGCAACCGGATCAATTTGCGCGCCGCTTCGCTCGGAAGTTCCTCCAGCAGCGCGGTGCGATCGTCCGGTGACATCTCGTTGAGAATTGCGATGACCTGTTCGTGCGCCATTGCGTGCAGCAAGGCTTGCTGCTCTTCGATACCGAGGTATTCGAAAACGTCGGCTGCCAGCGAAGCCGGAAGCACGCGGAAAATGATCACCTGTTCGTCTTCGGGAAGATCGAGAATCACATCCGCGACGTCGGTCGGCGGCCATTCCTTGAACAGCTCTCGCAGGCCGTTGAAATCCCGTGCGTCGATCAGGGCCTTGATCTCGGGTGCTAAAAGTTTGCCAACCATGAAAACCTCCGCGCGCGCGTCCGGGTTTTGTAGCATTCCGGCCCGCTAAGAGCAATCGTTCCGCGCTTGGAATTTGTCCGAAATGATTCCAAAGTGAGATCGATGCCGACAGTTGCCACTCAGCCCATGATTCGCCGCGATGTCGGCGACGATAAGATTTGTGTGCTCACGTTCGATCGGCCCGAATCTGGCGCGAACATTTTCGACGCCGCGACCATGCGCGAGCTGAGCGACCACGTCGACGCCATCGACCGCGACAATTCTTTGCGCGGTTTGATCATCACCTCGGCCAAGAAGTCGATCTTCATCGCGGGCGCAGACCTGAAAACGCTGCTCAAACAAGCGCCGACCGGCGAAGTGCGCGACTTCATCGCCGAAGGGCAGGGCGTTTTCAACCGGATCGCCACACTGAAAATTCCAACCGTGGCCGCGATCCATGGCGCGTGCGCGGGCGGCGGTTATGAGGTCACGCTGGCTTGCGATTGGCGCGTCGCTTCGGACGATCCGGCCACGCGAATCGGATTGCCGGAAACAACGCTCGGCTTGATTCCAGCATGGGGCGGCAGCACGCGCCTTCCGCGTTTGATCGGGGAAGAGCGTGCGACCGAAGTGATCTTGAACGGCAAGCTCTATTCGGCCGCCGAGGCGTTGAAGCTCGGCCTCGTGGATGAAATCGTGTCTAAAGAGAAGTTGGTCGAAGCGGCGCGTTGCAAACTCAGCGATGGCAAGCGCGCGGCCGCGACCATTTCGTCATCGGAACCAAAGACGCCGCAGCCGTCCGATCCCAAGTCTGCGCGTGCGCGTGCACTGGGCGTGATCAGCACCGGCGTCGCCAATCCAATCGATGAATCGCTGCGCCTCGAGCTCGAAGCGATTGTCGATCTTGGCAAAACCGAATCGACCCAAAATCTGATCCGGAATTTCTTCCTGGCCGAGAAATACAAGAAAGGACGTTCGAGCAAGCAATTCGACAAAGTCGCGCATGCGGCGGTGATCGGTGCCGGCGTGATGGGTTCCGGAATCGCGCAATGGCTAAGCTCGCGCGGGGTGACGGTGATCCTGCGCGACGTAAACCGTGAAGTGCTCAACCGCGGACTGGCAAACATCGAAAAAATCTACAACGACGGCGTCAAGCGTGGCTTGATGACCGAGGAGAAAGCGAAGCAGGGCCGTGCGCGCATCATTTGCTCGACTGCGCCGATGGAATTGCGCGACGTCGCGTTTGCCATCGAAGCCGCTTCAGAAAAGATGGAGATCAAAAAGGAAATTTTCTGCGAGCTGTCGATGCAGGCCGGTGCGAAATCCATCGTGGCGACAAACACGTCGGCCTTGCCGGTAAGCGAGCTTGCGGATTGTACCGTTTCGCCGGATCGCGTGATCGGTTTGCATTTCTTCAATCCAGTGAGCCGGATGAAACTGGTTGAGGTCGTCGTAGCCATCGCTACGTCGGAAAATACAAAAGAGCAGACGCTCGCCTTTGTTCGGCAAATAGGAAAGGTTCCGGTCGTTGTCCGCGACAGTCCGGGTTTTTTGGTCAATCGCGTCCTGTTTCCCTATTTGCTCGACGCGGCCGAGCTTTTTGAAGCCGGCACTGATGCGGAGAAGATCGACAGCGCGCTTACAGAATGGGGAATGCCGATGGGGCCGTTGCGTTTGATCGATGAGATCGGTCTCGACGTGAGCGTCGACATCGCGGCGACGCTTGAAAAAGCGTATGGCCAGCGCGACCGCGCGCCGGAGATCTTGAAAAAGATGCGGGAAGCGAAACTGCTCGGTCGCAAAAGTGGCGCTGGCTTCTACAAGTACGAAGGCAAAGCGCAAACGCGCAATGAATCGCTGGCCCAATGGCGGCGCGCCGGCGCTACCAGGGAAGATGTCGATCTTGCGAACCGGCTAATGTTTTTGATGGTCAACGAAGCGGCCCGTTGTGTGGAAGAAAACGTGGTCGAATCGCCGGAGGACGCCGATTACGGAATGATTCTTGGGACCGGCTTTGCGCCCCACCGGGGCGGACCGTTGCGATTCGCCGCGCATTTTGGTTTGAGGAAGATCGTCGATGAAATGAATCGCCTCGGCCAAAGTGAGCAGAAGTTTCTGCCCTGCGAAATCTTAAAGAAGCACGCGCGCGAGGGAACAAAATTTTACAAGTCATGAAGTCATCGCTGGAAGCGCCCGAGAAACAAGTAAGTCAGGAAACAAGCGCGAAGCCGGAAAAGCCAGCGCCAGTATCCGTCATCGACACATCCAAGATGTCAAAAGGGCAGCGCGAGGCGCTGGAGCTGGCGGAAGCGTCGCGCGATCCGCTGGACGATCGCGGCAGTTTCGCCAGCAACCTTTTCGTTGGGCGCTACGATTTCGACCGGATTCATCCCTGGCCGGCTCAAAGCGATGAAGACCGGGCAGCCGGCGCCGAGTTCTTGGAAAAACTCGAAAACTATTTGCGCGAACATGTTGATGCGGACGAGATCGATCGGAGCGGCGAGATTCCGCCAGAAAATTTCAAGGGCCTCGCTGAGATCGGGGCATTTGGAATCAAAGTCCCAAAGAAATACGGCGGTCTTGGTCTAACGCAGACCAACTACGGACGCGCCGCGGTTTTGCTCGGAAGCTGGGATGGTAACGTCGCCGCCTTGGTTTCGGCGCATCAATCGATCGGCGTTGCCCAGCCGCTCCTTTTGTTCGGAACCGAAGAGCAAAAGCAAAAATATCTCCCGCGCGTGGCCGGTGGCGAGATTTCCGCGTTCGCATTGACTGAGACGCATGCCGGCTCCGACCCGGCGACGCTGAGTCTGCGAGCGGAACCAACGCCCGACGGCTCTGAGTTCATCCTGAACGGGGAAAAACTTTGGTGCACCAACGGCGTCAAAGCTGGCGTGCTGGTGGTCATGGCGCGGACGCCATCGAAAATAGTGAACGGCAAGGAACGCAAACAAATCAGCGCGTTCATTGTCGATGTTGATACGCCCGGGCTCGAGATCACGTATCGCTGCCGGTTCATGGGATTGCGCGCGCTTTACAACGGCGTGGTGAAATTCACAAACGTGCGGGTGCCGCGCGAGAACATCATCGCCAAGGAAGGCCAGGGATTGAAAGTCGCGCTCACGACTTTGAATACTGGGCGACTAACTTTGCCGGCTGCGTGCGTCGGTGTTTCCAAGCGGTTGCTCGAGATCTCACGCAGGTGGGCGGGCGAACGAATTCAGTGGGGCGTGCCGATCGGCAAGCACGCGGCGATCGCTGGCAAGATCGCGGAGATGGCGGGCAACGTTTTCGCCATGGAGGCGACCACGTTTCTCAGCTCGTCGCTGCTCGACCGCAAAGTCGGCGACATTCGAATTGAAACCGCGATGTGCAAAATGTGGGCGACGGAATCGACCTGGCGCATTGCCGACGAAGCGATGCAAGTGCGCGGCGGTCGCGGTTACGAAACGGCCGCTTCGCTCGCCGGTCGCAACGAGCCGCCGATCGCGGTGGAAAGATTTCTGCGCGATTGCCGCGTGAACACAATCTTTGAAGGGTCGAGTGAAATCATGCGCCTGTTCATCGCCCGGGAAGCGCTCGACCCGCATTTGAAAGTCGGTGGCGCCATCTTCAACACTCAATTGCCGATGTCCGAGCGTGCGAAAGCGGTTTTCACGTCCGGGAGATTTTACGCCGGCTGGTATCCGCGCCAGTGGTTCTCAACCGGCGCCGGTAAGATCGACAATCTCCATCGCGATTTACAAAAGCATGTCGATTACGCGGCGCGCACGAGCAAAAAACTCGCGCGCGGTCTGTTTCACGCGATGGCCCGATTCGGCCCGAAGCTTGATCGCGAGCAACTTTTGCTTTCGCGCTTCGTCGGCATCGCGACCGAACTGTTCGCTATCAGTGCGAGCTGTTCCTTTGCGCAATACAAGATGGATCAAGGCGAGCCGGCCGATGAAATATTGTCGGTCGCGAACTATTTTTGCCGTTCGGCCCGGACGAGAATCGACCATCATTTTGCCGGGATCGCTCGAAATGTGGACAAGCGCGGTTATCAACTGACTCAGGAATTACTGGCCGATAAACACCCGGCCTTGCGCGACGGTATCGTCAGGTAGCGGGTTGCTGCCGTGGCACTCCGGCTGCTCAAAGTCCGGGAGTGGTTTCTTTTGTTTTTCTAGCCGTCGGCATCATCTGCATTTTGATCGGTCGCATTCTTCTGATCAGAGCGGCTTTTGGGGTCAGCGTCGGGTGGGGGCTTGGCATTTTTCTTCCCTTTGGGCCGATGCTGTTTCGAATCAGCTATCCCGATCTCGCGCCTTGGTCGCGGACCTTTCGATTGATCGCGCTGCCGTGCATTCTGGCTTACTTCGTATTCCGACCAGGTCCGCCGAACTACGATAAATTCTTTAAGCAGAAGTCGGTGCCGTCAGCGCCGGCGGATCATTACGGGCTCGAAAAAATATCCAAGGTGGTGGCGGCGCCGAACTTGGAAAAACGTCGGGAAGCCAACGAGAAAGAATTCGCACGACTCGCGGCTTGGAGCCAATCGCTGAAATTGAAAAAGCGTGATCTCCTCAACAGCGATGTACAGGGTAACGTCTTTTACGAGGGCGAGCTCTCGCAATACAATGAGGCACTAGCAAAAGCGACCGCGGAAAAACAAGTACTGTTCGGCTCCGCCAAGTAATCTTTCGCCCGACAGGTTGACCGGCTTCTGCCGTCAGACTACGATCAACGGATGAGTATGCCGCCCATGCTCACGGAGGCGGCCCGCACTTCGCGGCCGCGTTTGAGTAAGAGCAAAAATAAAAAGGCTATCGACACGTCTCGCGTCCTGAACGTGCTCGAGGAGCACATTTTGCTCGATGGATTCAAGATCGTTATCGATCTGGAAAAAAGTCGTGGCTCTTATCTTTATGACGCCGCGAGCGAGCATCGCTTGATCGATTTCTACGGTTTCTTCGGCTCAATGCCAGTCGGCTTCAATCATCCCTACTTCGACAAGCCGGATGTCCAACGCGATCTCTTGCGAGCGGCGAAGGCGAAAGTCGCCAACTCGGACGTTTACTCACAAGCTTACGCCAAGTTCGTGGAAACATTTGCCCGCGTCGCCGGTCTGCCTCCAATGGACCGATATCTCTTCATCGAAGGCGGCGCGCTCGCGGTCGAAAACACGCTCAAGGCGGCGATGGATTGGAAGGTTCGCAAAAACATGGCAGCGGGTCATGGCGAGCGCGGCACGCAGATTTTGCATTTCCGTCACGCATTTCATGGCCGCAGCGGTTACACCATGAGCCTGACCAATACCGATCCGCGCAAGACGGATTTGTTTGCCAAGTTCGATTGGCCGCGCGTCTCCTGTCCTTATATCGATTTCTCGTTGGTGGAATCGGAGCGCGAAAAAGACGTGATCGCGCGCGAGAAAAAGGCAGAACAGGAAATCCGCGATTGGATTGGCAAGCGCCAGATCGACATCTGCGCCATCATTATCGAGCCGATCCAGGGTGAGGGCGGCGACAATCATTTCCGCGGCGAATGGTTAAAAAAACTCCGTGAAATTTGCGACGACAACGACATCCTCCTTATTTTCGACGAAGTGCAATGCGGCTTCGGCGTGACCGGCAAAACGTGGTGCGGTCAGCATTTCGATGTGCTGCCCGATTTGATGGCGTTCGGCAAGAAAGCTCAGGTTTGCGGCATCATGGCCGGGCCGCGGCTCGATGATGTCAAAGACAATGCGATCCGATTGCCGAGCCGGTTGAACTCAACTTGGGGTGGAAATTTGACCGACATGGTTCGCTCGACCCATTACATGCACATCATCGAAGAGGAATTTTTGGTGGAAAACGCGGCTAAGGTCGGCACTTACTTTTTGGATCAACTGCGCGATCTGCAGCGTTACGAGCCAATGATCACCGCCGTGCGCGGTCGCGGATTGTTCCTCGCGTTCGATCTGCCGGACGGCCGCACCCGCGAGCGATTTTGGAAAGGTCTCTTCGATCTCGGCGTGTTGACATTGCGCTCTGGGGAACGGTCGCTCCGTTTTCGTCCCGCGCTCGACATCACCGCTGAAGTCGTGGATGAAGCGATGGGATTGATGCGGCAATATTGCCGCAAGCGGAAATAGCGATGCAAGCAGTGCTCGAGAAACTCGCTCTGAGCGAGGACAACGCTGGAGTCTTCGACGGCAATTGGCGCGGTGGTGGGGCGAAGATCGACAAGATCTCACCGATTGACGGCAAGAAACTGGCGACCATTCGCACTGCGGCGGACGAAGATTACAAAAAAACGATCGCGCGCGCGGAGGAAGCGTTCGAGAAATGGAGAAAAACTCCGGGTCCCGTCCGCGGCGACACTGTTCGGCGTTTGGGAAACGCG
>DASZJH010000099.1:0-8337 GCA_035948375.1 Chthoniobacterales bacterium | reverse complement strand
GCCAACCATCAATCTGGAACATCCCGACGAACTCTGTGATCTCGATTACACGCCGAATAAGGCGCGCGAGAAAAAAGTCCGCGTCACTCTCAACAACTCATTCGGCTTCGGCGGCCACAACGCCACCCTCGTGGCGACGGCCTTCGAAGATTGAAATGAAAATGGCGCTCATAATTGCGGCTGTGATCGCCGCGATTGTGGCCACGGCTGCGCTGTATGTTGGATTTCAACACAATGCGCAAATGGAGTTCTTCGACACGCAAGCCGGGAAAATCGACTATGCGCCTTCATTGATGACGTTCGGCGTTTGGTTCGCTGTCATCTTCTTGCCTATTGCTGGAGTTGCAGTGTTGGGATCGATCGTCCTTCGATTCACTCGCCAAGGTCGATCGAATTAGAACGCGTTAACCGATCGGTTCGCTTGAGTGCCGCCCTACTTCTCGGGATTCACTGGAAAGTGTTTGTTCTTGAGATGGTCGGGGACGCGTTTGGTGTGTTCGGCTTCGATTTGTTCTTTCGCCTCGACTAACGAGTCCAACGCTTCGCGGCTTTTCTTGGCGCGGCACATGTAAGCGGTCGCGTGTGCCAGCGGAATTTGCGCTTCGGGTAATCCGACAAATTCGACTGCTTGCTGAGTCGCAATCGCGAGCGGCAACGCTTCCGGATCGGCCAAGCCGACGTCTTCGCTCGCGAAGATCACAATCCTTCGTGCGATGAAACGAAAGTCCTCGCCGGCATGCAGCATTTTCGCGAGCCAGTACATCGCGCCTTTCTCATCCGACGCGCGCATGCTCTTGATGAAAGCGCTGATCGTGTCGTAGTGCGCGTCGCCTGCGCGATCATAGACGACCGCTTTTTGCTGAATGCTCTCTTCGGCGACTGCGAGCGTGAAATGAATGAGTGGCTGCTGTAGCGGGTCTGCGTCAGCGCCGGTCTTCGTCTGTCGGCGGTCATAGACCGCCGCTACAGTTTCGGCCGGCGTGGTGAGGACGCCGATCTCGAGCGCGTTCAAACATTTCCGCGCATCGCCGTCGCTCAGCTTCGCCAAATGCCGCTTGGCATCGCTGTCGATCTTCACCTTGTAATTCCCGAGTCCGCGCTCTTTATCGGCGAGCGCACGATCGATCAGCGTTTCCAATTTATCGACGCTGAGCGGTTCGAGCTGAAAGACCTGCGACCGAGAGACAAGCGGGCTGTTGACGTAGAAAAATGGATTGTAAGTCGTCGCGCCGATTAGTCTCAGGTTCCCGCTTTCAACGTCAGGAAGAAGAATGTCCTGCTGCGCCTTGTTAAAATGATGGATCTCGTCGATGAACAGAATTGTTTTCTGACCTGAGGTTCGGATTCGATTCGTCGCCGCGGCGATCGCGCGCCGCATTTCGGCGACATTGCTCTCCACGCCACTGAGTCGCACGAACTTGGCGTACGTTAAGTCGGCGATGATGTGGGCCAGGGTGGTTTTTCCTGTGCCGGGCGGTCCGGACAGAATCACCGATGGCAAACGATCCGCCTCGATCGCGCGTCGCAATAATTTGCCCGTCGCGAGAATATGCTCCTGGCCGACAAACTCGTCGAGCGAGCGCGGTCGCATCCGCGCGGCGAGCGGCGCCGCTTTGTTCGTCGCGGCAAGATCGACATCATCCTCTTTAAGAAGCTCCTGCACAACGGAAAGCTACGCTTCGTCCGGCGGCATTTCCAGTTGAGTGCAGCGCTGTGAAACCGTTAAGCTCGGTGGTCGGGTTCCCCCATGAACTTAGTGCAGTTTCCACGGCAACCGTTTGTTGGATTGGCGCTGACGGCAGCGATCGGAATTGTGGTCGCCGATTTCTTCTCGATCGCGGCGACGGATTGGTGGCTCGCTGGAACAATTCTCGTGGCGCTGGCGGTTGCGTTTTTTTCCTGGCCGAAGTTTGGATCGACATATTTGCTGGTTGGCGTGGGATTTTTTCTGCTTCACAATTTTCGAATTGGGGACACCTCCGGGCTGCAACTCGCGTCCGATCTCACCGAACGACCGCGAGTGGTCACGGCTATCGGAATCGTCACTTCGGAGCCGAGAGTAGGACCGAACGGCTTCGCGACTTTTCTGTTCGACCTGAAATCGATCGAGTTTGAGGGAAGGCTTGATCCCACGAATGCCACTCTGCTTGTTCGCTGGCGTGGAAACGTTGAATTCGGCGACGAACTAAAACTCTTCGGAGTCGCCGAGCCGATTGAACCGCCTCGCAATCCGGGTGAGTTCGACATGCGCTCCTATCTGGCCCGTCAAGATGTACGCCGCAGTTTATTCGTGCGTTATGCGGAAGACGGCGTGTTGATGCGAAAAGGCGCAGGCAATCCGATTTTGCGTGCGGCCCAAAGGTCGCGTGCCTGGATGCAAAGTGTGATTTGCCGCGGGCTGGACGATTCGACGGAGGTCCAAAATTTTCTGAGCGGGATCGCGTTGGGTCTGCGTCATCAGACCCCGGAAGACATCGAAGAACCGTTTCAACAAACCGGAACGCTTCATCTTTTCGCCGTCGCCGGCCTGCACGTTGGCATTGTGGCGCGCTTGCTCTGGATTCTCGCTACGGTCGCGCGGCTTTCCAGAAAATGGGCAACATCGCTAATCATTCCCCTTTTGCTTTTTTACGCGGCGATGACGGGGTTGCACGTTTCGAGCGTCCGGGCCGCGGTAATGAGCTCGATTTTGCTCGCCGGCCTCTTTTTTGAACAAAAAGTTTTCGCGCTAAACAGTCTCGCCGCGGCGGCATTTTTCCTCTTGTGCTGGAACACGAACGAATTTTTCTCAACCGGGTTCCAACTCTCGTTCGCGGTTGTGGGCGCAATTGTTTTGCTAACCGATCCACTTTCAAACTGGTTGCGGCAGTTTGGGGCGACGGATCCATTTTTGCCGCGCAATCTGGTCAGCGCTTCGCGTCAAGCGATCGGCAGCGGTTACGAATTCATTTGCCGCGGCGGTTCAGTTTCGCTGGCGGCCTGGTTCGGATCGCTGCCATTGATCCTTTGGTACTTTCATCTGATCACTCCGAGCTCGGTCTACGCCAACCTGGTGGTGGTGCCGATTGCGTTTTTCATTTTGGCGATCGCGCTGCTTTCGGTTGTGACGGCGCCAATCGCGCTTGCGGTCTCGGTGATTTTCAACAACGCGAACTGGGCGCTGGCTAAAAGCGTGATCGCGTTAGTTCATTCGTTCACCCAGTTGCCGGTTAGCCACTACTACGTGGCGGAGCCGCATTGGCCGACGAGAGAATTCGCGAAGATCAATGTGCTCGATGTTGGCGCGGGCGCGGCGGTTCACATCCGTAGCGATGGGGAAGACTGGCTTTTCGACTGCGGCAGCGCGCGTGACTACGAGCGTGTGCTACGCGCATATTTGCACGCGGCCGGGGTTAATGGCTTGGATGGTCTCCTTCTCAGCCATGGCGATTCCCTGCACATCGGCGCGGCGGATGTTGTCACGTTGGACTTTGCTCCTCGCGTTGTAATCGACAATCCAGCGATCGATCGCTCAACAATTCATCGCCAGATGCGCGACCGTTTTTCGATTCGAAACGTCGCAACGCGAAGCCTGAGAGCCGGTGAAGACTTCGTAGTCGCTCGAGATGTCGTTGGCAAGATTCTATTTCCGCCCGCTGGATTTGCCGCGACGATGGGCGACGATCAGGCGCTCGTTGTTCAGGTATCGCTGAAGAAGGCGAAGGTTTTGTTTATGTCTGATGCTGGCTACGCGACGGAAAAGGCGCTGCTCGCGTCGCAGGTTGATCTGCGCAGCGACATCCTTGTTAAAGGTCAGCATCGGTCCGGAAACTCCGGATCGGATGCGTTTCTCGAGGCCGTGCAGCCGCGATTGATCATAGCGACGTCGCGGGATTTTCCCCAGCAGGAAAGAATTTCGGATGAATGGGCCGAGCGCGTTCGCTCGCACCAAATCAAACTGTTTCGTCAGGACGAAACCGGGGCAGTCGAGTTAGCGTTTGATTCCGACGGTTGGCGGGCAAAAGCGTTTCTTACCGGTGAAACTTTCGGCAGAGCTAATCGGTAGACAGGCGCGCCCGCTTCGCGAAATCTCCGCTCGAACTCTGTGATTGGAAGATCGACATCTTCAAAGTTGATAGCGCCGAATCCTGAATGATTCTTTGCCACTCGTTCAATGTGTTCAAAATAATCGCGTTGATCTGTCGCGACGCGAAGAACGCCATCGGGTTCAAGCGCGTGGTGAATGGAATTTAAGAAATCGTGCGTGACGATTCGGCGGCGATGATGCCGGCGTTTGGGCCAGGGGTCCGGAAACAATAGGTAGAATGCTTCGACCGACGCTTTCGGCAATAAATAGCGAACGGCATAAGAACTCTCGACATTTAGGACGCGCACATTTTCGAGCACAGCCCCTTTGCGGCAAACCTTGGCCACGCGGCCGATCAACTTCTCGGTACCGAGAAAGTTTTTGTCTGCATTTTGGCGGGCCAATTCGCACAAGAAGGAGCCATCGCCGCAGCCAAGATCGACATGCAACGGCGCAACGCGGCCAAAAATTGCGACGAGATCGAGAGGGGCGAGATAGCTCTCCGGGATTAGTTTAACCACGGGAGAAAAATGACAGCCGTTGCGAGGCGATTCAACCTCGCAACGGCACAGCAGTTGGCGAGGAACGCTAAGCGGTTTGTTTTGGCGTGCCGAAACCAATGGCGAGCATGGCCACCGCCAATACAACGTGGAGCCAGGTGTCGGCCGGATTGTTTGAAATGAGGCCGAGCAACATTCCATTGGGAGTCATGAATCCGAGGACGGCGACGACTGCGTAAACAAGGCCAAAGATTTGAAACCACAGGCGGGCAGCTCCTGCCCCGGACATTGAGGCGAGCAGGAAGACTACACCAGAGGCGATGTGCACAAAGCTGTGCGCCGTATTGACCATAAATATGCCGAGCAACATCGGCATACCATCAGCGCCGGTCGTGGTGACACCGGGAACAAACCCGAGGATTCCGACTGCCAGGAAGACGATACCGAAAAGCATTCCGAATGTTTTAGCCATTAGGGGCCTCCTATTGGTTGAGTTATTACGCTTATGGCGATCAGGTTGCGAACTGGCAAGATAAAAGCAGTTTGTTCAAAACGCCGCCGCCCGGATGCTGTCTAAGGTCGACGGTATGAAGATCTGGTTTCTCCTGATAGCGGCAGCCTTGCCATTGATTGTCGATCCTGCGCCCGCTCAAACTTCTCTCGCGGCAACAAAGACCGCCGTTTTCGCCGGCGGTTGTTTCTGGTGCATTCAGCCCGCGTTCGACAAAGCGCCGGGTGTGCTCAAGACGACGGTCGGTTACTGCGGCGGAACGGAACCGAATCCGACCTACGAACTGGTGGGCTCGGAGAAGACGAAATACCGCGAGGCGATCGAGATCGTTTACGATCCGGTGAAGATTTCTTTCGCGCAGTTGCTCGACATTTACTGGAAGCAAATCGATCCCACGCAGAGCGACGGGCAATTCACCGATATCGGTCCGAGCTATCGAGCGGCGATCTTTTATGCCGATGAAAATGAGAAGAAAATCGCCGAGGAAGCCAAGGCGAAATTGGCCAGTTCGGGAAAATTCAAAAAACCGATCGTGACCGAGATTTTGCCGGCGATGACGTTTTGGCCGGCCGAAGATTATCATCAGAAGTATTCTCAAAAAAACCCTGAGCACTTCGAGGCTTTCGAACTCGGCTCGGGTCGGATGTCGTTCCAGAAGAAGAACTGGCGCGACAAACCGTGAACCGGCCGAGGAGTTGCCGAGTCTGAATTGGAGAGCACACATCTGAATCGACGGTGCTCAGCCTTTCGGGTCGCTCGCGGCTAAAACCGGTAAAGGCTGGCGTGCTGGGATTCGACGAATTCAGCGCGATCGACTGCAAGATTTTCGTTAAGGACTTTTCCCAACTCTTGGGCCAGAACGATGGCGATCGCGCGCGCATCGCGAGTGTAAACAGGAATTTGGAAAGCGCCGGCGTTTCGGTCGTAGCCGTAGATGTTACCTTCGGTCTCCCATACGCAATAAGCATGACCAGCAGGATGATTGTTGTAACGGACCAGGAGAATTTGGGCCCAAAAGTTTTGATCGAGCGCGTGCTGAGTTTTGACTGCGGCGAGATAATTACAGGCCGAGATCACGCAACCGTTAAGGACGACGAGCTCATTTTCACCCGGGGACAGAAGAACAGCCTGCTGTGGGCGGCAACTGAGGGTGATGCAGGCGAGGAGGATGGCGGAGTGGTAGGTGACCTTAGAGAGCGACAAGAACTTCATGAAACGGGAGCCCGGCGTAGATCTATTGTTGTTATAGATTTTATAGAACAGCCCCGACTTGATGTGAAGCTTTATTTTTCATCGCTGGAAAAAAATTACACACCGTCGGCTGGCTTCGACGCGGCTGGGGTCGACTCGCCTGGACCTGGTTCGATGTGGCGGCATACGTTTTCGCCGAAAGGCGAAGATTTGGATCCGGCCGCCGCCAGTTCCGGTCCGTGATAACCACGGCCCGTCTTGTCGGCAGTTCAATTCCTTTTGACGGGTGGGCCTGCAAGAAGAATGGGTTTCCCACTAGGTTCTACGGTTTTTCCTGGTCAGAGTTCAAACTCTTAACGGAATTGATCCCAGAGATTTTATTGTGCTGAGGCTAAACCCGTGGGGAATCGAGCGAGCCTGCCATGTGAGAGCGACATACCGCGCGCCGGGGAAGGGAGTCCTAAATTCTGGAGGCGAGGGGAGTTGAACCCCTGTCCTCGTCGCATTCGACGCAAGCATCTACATGTTTATCCGGCGTTGTAGTCTGAAGAGCCGACGTTGCACCGGCGCACTGCCAGCTCTCGAGCGTCCGCGATTTTGATCTTACGAATCAGGCGCGGTCGCTCCGCCGATTCGCCAGCCTGCTGTCCCCGTTTCCGCCGCTAGCAGGCGTCGCTGCGAAAACGTCACGGTCAATTAAGCCGCGAGAGCGAGATCTTCGTGATCTGCGTTTATTTGTTTTGGTCCGGATTTTAACGAGGCCAACGAACCATCCTCGACATGCCGCCTGCGCTTCCAACGATGAGTCGAAACCAGTGCGCCCCCGTAGACTAATATACTGTGCGGCCTTGCCCTGCGCAAATTGTGGCAACTATATAGTTGACGCATAATGGACACAAGGCGAATTAACGAGGGTGACAGGGCGGCTTACGACCCCTTTTTTGATGATAGCTGGTGGTTTGTTGCCGATGTTAAAGGAACTTCTATGAAACGGATCAACGTCTCTTTTGTTTACAGCCTCGCCTCTGCAATTCACCCGCTTGTCGTCCTGAAAAAAGACACGCGCTGGGTTGACGCTTTGGCACACTTCTTTTTCGGAAAGGACAGATTAAATAATCTAATCGAGAGCGCGCCGGTAGTGTTGAAAACATGTTTACCGGAAGCTAAAGAATTGCGGGATTACATAGCCGAATTAGAGGAAGTCAGTGACAGGAGAGTAGCTTCCAATCCAACAGCGGCACTGAACGTGTTCGAAGCATCTCGATTGCGACATTTAGCATCGCAGTTTGAAACGACGCTCGCAGCCGATCTGCGCGACTTAGAAATTTATTTTGTTTCTCCAGTCGGAATTTTCTCGACTACATCGCTTCTCAGCAAACCCGAGGACATGTTTTTCGACAAGGTAAAAGACCTTCCAGAGGACACGCTGCGCGAGATTCAAGAAGGCGGAAAATGTCTCGCGTTCGCTTTAGCAACAGCATCCGCGTTTCATTTTCTTAGAGCGCTGGAATCAATAATTCGGAAATATTACGATGTTCTATCGAGCGGCGCTCCACGCCCAACGCGAGGGTCTATGGGCGTTTATCTCGACAAGCTCTTAGAATTGCCGGACGTCGACAAAGATTTGGAATCAGTTCTTCGCCAGATAAAAAAGCTTCATCGCGATCCGATTTCTCATCCTGAAGTTACTTTGACCGTTCCCGAAGCGGTTAGTCTTTTGGGGTTAATCCAGAGCGCGATTAGTCGGATTCTCGATTTGATAAAACCGAAACCCTAGCGATGGCGATGATGCGACTTAACTTTCCGCTGCTCTTTATATTCCAACTCGCGCCGGTCCAATTCTTTTTTCGGAACCGAGAGAATTTGCCGCATCGCCTTTTTGAATTTGTCGGAGGGTTTTTGCTCGGTCGCGGTTGGCATTCTAAATGTTACGCGCCATGAGCAAATCTCGCAAATTAGATTGGGGAAAAGGCAAAATAATAAAAAGAGGAGTCCTGGACGTGCCGGAATGGGGCTGCAAAATCCCATTCGAAGTTCGACACGTTACTCTAAAAGAAATTCCGCCACAG
>DASZJH010000098.1:0-26173 GCA_035948375.1 Chthoniobacterales bacterium | reverse complement strand
TGGGGTGTTGCGGTTCCGAGTTTGGTTTGCCGCTGCGCTTGTTTTTATTTCGCGGTTCGTTGGAATCAGTTGCGCAACCTTCGGGATGCTTTCCTGGTCGGCTTGTTTGCCGGACTTGGATTTTTCAACAAGGCCGACTTTGCCGTTTTCCTCATCGCGATCGCTGTCGCCGCGCTCGTTTGTTATTGGCGCGAGATGTTCGCAGCAATCCAGCAATGTACCGGCTCATTGGCCCTCGCGTGCGTTGGTTTTGCGGTCGGAGCTGGTCCGATGCTTTTCAAGATTCCGCGAATGATCGCCCTAACCGTTTCCGGACCGCATCCAAACGCGATCGGCGAGTTCGGCGTTAAACTCAAAACACTGATGTCGATCTACGACGGCTCGCACTTTTACCGCCTGATGAATGCGGGTGGAGTGTTCGAGCGAATGTACGAAGGAGCTCCCGGCCCGCAGACGCTCAGTGGAGTTGCCGTTTTCTTCGCATGCGTCGCCGTTTTCGCGGTCGCGTATAAAAGGTCTCAGAGCGTGCGTGCGGTCGTTTTTCTGACTCTCATCGGGGTTCTGATTACCCTCGGCGTTTTCATCCTTCCCGATGCTGTCCGCATTCATCACGCCTTTTTGGCCTATCCATTTGCACAGTTGATGATCGCTGCTGCCATCAGCCTTACTTGGAGTGCAAAGGCATTGCTTCGGATTGTCACGGTGCTCGCACTTGCGGTCGTTTGCGGAACTGGATTGCGTTCAATCGCCGCGACCCAAGAACTAATTCGCGAAACTGGAGGCCGCGGGCGCTGGAGCGATTCGTTCGATCGTTTTTGCCGCGAAAACCAAAGTCGATCCGATTTGACGATCGTCAGTTTGGATTGGGGATTTAACGAACAACTGATGCTCTTAACTGACGGACCGCAACTTTCGGAGCCGTTCTGGAGCTTCAATCAAACGCTACCGCCGTTACCGGAAGATCCAAATTACGTCTATCTCGCGCATCCGCCAGAATACAGCGTGCTGAAATATGATGTGGCGTACCTGAACCAACTTCAGGCCAACGTCAATGTCGAGATCATACCTTATGTTGACCGACAAAACCAGGTCGCGTTTTACGCGATTCGCTTTCGGCCGCAATGATCGACAATCAGCGCGTCGATGCGCCAGAAGCGCTGGCAACCTTCCAGGCACTCTTATATTGCTGATCGATCTGTTCGGCCTCGTAATCGCGGCCCTGGGCCTTTAAGCAATCACGCAAGCCAGAAAGCGCACGCGCGTCGCGAGGTTTCTTGTCGAGATCCTCCCGAAAAACCTTTTCCGCGTCAGTAGCGCGATTCGTCGCCAGCAACAATCGGCCGAGGGTTGGACGGACCGGTGGATACCACGGCGGCGGTTCGCTGTAATTGAGCGCGTCTTCAGCAGCAACCGCCTGCTTGTAAAAATCGATCGCAGCATTGTCGTCGTGGCGACTGTGAGCAATCGCGCCGGAGAGCGCGTTATCGTGAATCTTAAAGACAGCGCCTCTGCTGTTTAGCATGTCGTACATTTCGTCAGGTGGAATCTTCCCCGCCAGATCACGAAACATTTTCTGCTCGTTCTCGGCGTCGGATGTCTTGCCCAGATTTGCAAAAGCGATTCCGCGAGCCGAATGCCAGACCGCGTTGGTCATCATGAACGAGCTCTCGGGCGGTGGGAATTTCAAAATGTCCGCCCAACGCTCGAAACCTAGCAAGACGGTGATCGGCGTCGGCAGAAAGCCTTCCAGCATCGGAATCGCTTTCACGCCAAGCTTGACGTTGTCGACCAATTTATTGGCTGCTGCTTTGGCGCCGGCGAAATCTCCGCGCATGCAATCAGCGTAAGCCAGGAAGTGCATGTTGTGACTGTAATACATCAGCCGGTAAAAACCTTGCGTGTGCGTTTGCTCCAGGAACTTCTTGTCGGCCACCATGGCTGCTTCGTTGCAGCGCGCCGATGACGCATGATCGCCCACTCGTGCGTAAATGTGGGACGGCATATGCGCGAGATGACCTTCGGCCGGCGCCAACTTTTCCAAACGCGCAGCGCTCGGCAGCGCGCGTTCAGGATGCATCGAAGCTTCAACCGCGTGAATGTAATAATGGTTCGCGCCGAGATGATTCGGATCGCGTTTCAGAACCGATTCGAGCACAGTCACGATCTCTTCCGTATTCTCGCCGGGCTTGCCCTCCGCGGTCCAAAGTTTCCACGGATTCAAATTCATCATGCTCTCGGCATAAAGGGTTGCCGCATCGAGGTCGTCCGGGTAACGCGCGGCCAATTTGCCCATCGCGTCTTTGTAAGCGCGGTCGAGCGCGTGAAGATCGACATGTGGATCATTGGAATAGCGAACAGCGAGTGCATCGATGTAAGCGCGCTCCGGTTCAGACGCATTTTGTTTCAGGGCGACGGCGCGCTGGACTGCGTCGTAACCGGCGCGCTCGCGCTCAGGATCGACCGGCAGGTTGTAATTCGGACCGAGGGTCAATGCCACGCCCCAGTGCGCCATGGCCAATTTCGAGTCGAGCTCGGCGGCGCGCATAAAAGAACGCCGCGCTTCGTCGTGGTTAAATCCGTAGACCAGCTTCAGGCCTTGATCGAAAAACTGCTGCGCCTGTTTGTTCTTGGTCGAGACCGGATGATGAACCTCCCCCAGACCGGGCATCAATTGCACCGGCGCTTCTGGATTTTTGGTCGCCGCGGTGCCAGTGAAGAGTGTGGCTAAAAGAACGGCTACAGGAATGAATCGACGGATCATGTCGATGTTAGATTTGCTATTCCTTGTCCTCGTTCAATTTAGCTTTTACCGCGGCTTCAATCTCTTCGTAAAGTTTACGGTCCTCTTTCAGAACTTCTTTGGCCGCGTCGCGTCCCTGGGCCAGCTGGGAGCCTTTGTAGTTGAGCCAGGAGCCACGCTTTTCGATGACTTGTTTCTCGAGGGCAAGGTCAAGCAACGAACCGGTGGTCGAAATTCCTTCGTTGTACATGATGTCGAACTCGGCTTCGGTGAATGGCGGCGCGACCTTATTCTTCACGACTTTAACCCGGGTGCGATTTCCCGTCACGCTGCCGTCGGTCTGTTTGATCGCGCCAATCCGACGGATGTCGATCCTGACACTGGCGTAAAATTTCAAAGCCTTGCCGCCGGGGGTAGTTTCGGGATTACCGAACATCACCCCGATTTTCTCGCGGATCTGATTTGTGAAAATGCAGGTCGTGCGCGCTTTCGAAATTAGGGAGGTCAATTTTCGCAATGCCGCGCTCATGAGCCGCGCCTGCGCGCCAACGGTAGCGTCACCGATCTCGCCTTCCAATTCGGCGCGGGTGACCAACGCCGCAACCGAATCGACCACTATGACGTCGAGCGAGTTGGAGCGAATCAACGTCTCGCAAATCCGAAGCGCTTCCTCGCCGGAACTCGGCTGTGAGACGAGCAGATCATCCAGATTCACGCCGAGCTTTTTGGCGTATTGCGGATCGAGAGCGTGCTCGACGTCGATAAAGGCGGCCAGACCGCCGCGTTTCTGGGCCTGCGCGATCACCGTCAGCGTGAGAGTCGTTTTCCCGGAGGACTCTGGCCCGAATACTTCCACCACGCGCCCGCGCGGAAAGCCGCCGACGCCCAGCGCCCGGTCGATTAAAATGTTGCCGGTCGGAATCACGTCGATATCGACAATTTTTTCGGCGCCGAGACGCATGATGGCGCCCTCGCCGTAATCTTTAGCAATTTGCTGGATCGCGAGATCGAGGTTCTTGTTTCGGGCAGCGGTTACTTTGTCGGCGCCGGTTTTCTCTTCAGTTTTCGTGGGCATAATGTTTTGGGGGTTTTGTCTAAGTAAGTCGGGCCTGGCAGATTCGCCAAGCAGAAAAGCAAAACAAATTCGCACAACGAGATAATTCCCAGAAAATTTGCGCGAACCAGGGGCTACCTAATATTGAACTTCCAAAATGAATAACGACGAGCGGTTCATGCGAGAGGCGCTGCGTGAGGCCCGAAAATCCTTCGGGGATACCAGCCCAAATCCGGCCGTCGGCGCCGTTCTCGTTTTGCGAAACCGAATTGTCACTCGCGGACATCATCGGCGCGCCGGTCTCCCGCACGCTGAAACCGAGTGTTTGCGCGGTTTGAAGCGCCGAGTGCCAAAGGATGCAGTTCTATATGTGACGTTGGAGCCGTGTTCGTCCGTCGGGCGCACCGGCGCGTGCACCGACGCCATTATTCGCGCGGGCGTGAAATCGGTTGTCATCGGAGCAACGGATCCAAACCCGCGACATCGCGGGCGGGCGATCGAGATTCTGCGAAACGCCGGAATCGAAGTTCGCACCGGAGTGCTGGCCGAAGAATGCGCTGCTTTGAATGAAGCGTTCAACAAATGGATCGCGACCGGAATTCCATTTGTCATCGCGAAATGCGGAATGAGTCTGGATGGACGCTTAACCCGCCCCGGTCGGGAAGGTCGCTGGATCACAAGCTCAGCCGCGCGACGGCAGACGCACCGGTTGCGCGCGCTGGTTGATGCGATTCTGGTCGGCGCAGAAACGATTCGAAACGACAATCCACGATTAACAGTCCGCAGCGGCTCGAAAGCGCGGCAGCCAGCCCGTGTTGTGATCACCCGTTCCGGAAAATTGCCGCGTGACGCGCACGTTTTCACGGATCGCTTTGCGAAAAACACGCAGGTTTATCGGAATGAAACATTGCCAACGATTTTAGCGAACCTTGGAGCGAAAGATATCACGAGCGTGATGGTTGAAGGTGGTGGAGATCTTCTCGGCCAAGCGCTCGATCAGCGTTTGATCGACAAAGTGCAGATTTATCTGGCCCCGATTTTTACCGGCGGCGGTGTCATTGCCTTCGCGGGAGAAGGCGCCGGATCGACCCTGGAGGGAGCGCGCGTGGAGCGAATACAGTTTGAAAGGATCGGGCCGGACGTTTGCGTAACGGGTTATCCAAAATGCGCGCCGGTCTCGAGAAACGAATAATCCGAGCAACTTTGCGTCTAAATTTGTGTTCAATTGCTAGGGTCGGGGGAGGTAAATAAACAATGAAGAAATTAATGTTAGTGGCGCTGGCGGCGGCTGGTTTTACATTCGCTTGGGCGCCGAAATCTGAGGCAGGCGTTTCAGTTGGCATCGGGGTCGGATTCCCGGGCGCTTATCCTTACGCGTATCCATACTACTACGGCTATCCGTATCCATATTACGGATACGCTTATCCATATTGGTACGGTCCTGGTTGGTATTGGTACCATGGACGTCGGGGGTACTTTTCACGCCCATTCCGCGGAGCGCGATTCCATCACCACTGGCGTTAAGTCCGGCCAGCACCAGTCTTTTGCCGGCGGGTGCAAATCCCGCCGGCTTTATTTTTTCGGCGACGTTGAAGCGGCAGGCGCGGCTACCGATGTGCCAGACGGGGATGGCTCGGAAAATTCCTTTTTCAACCTTTCTTGGATCCCGGGCAGTTCTTGTTGACGTTTGTTTTCGACTTCCTCCCGCAACGAGTGCTCGATCCGACGCCGTTCTTGCAAATAGCGCTGCTCAAATTGAGCGCGTTTTTCGCCCTCAAGATGCAGACCCGAATCGCGCAACGCGGCGTCCACTTCCTTGCTAAGGCGGGCCCGGTACACCTTTTCTCGTTCGCGCATTATCATTCGCTCTTCCGGCCCCATTTGCATCCAACGCTCGGCGTTTCGCTGAAAGATTTGTCGATCTTGTGGAGGCAGGGCCATGAAGCGCTCACGCGGACCATTGATATTGGGAGCGCGATGCGGTGCGCCGACGCGGCCGGCCTTGCCCTGCTGGCCATGTGGCTGAGCACCGGCCAGTCCAGATCCCAAGACCAAAATCACGAACGGCGCGATTAGGCTTACAAAGTTTGAGTGTCGTCGTCCCACAAGCTGCTCTCGTCAGTGACCAGCAATTCGTCCAGATCGGCGACGACATCGTAATCCTGCGGGTCGATTGTCGCGATCACGTCCGGCTCGCGTTCGATCGGCATCCGAACCGGCGGCCGATGGACAGCCAGCACGGCGGCGATCACCGCCGCAGCCAGCCCGGCCGCGGGGACGAGCTTACGGGGATATAACCAAGCGCGCAGCCAAACAAAGCGCTCGGATCGATGTCGAACCGCCCGAACCACGTTACGGGCAAAAAAGGGCGAAAGCCGTGGCTCAGCGGCCTGGCCAATGAGGTCCCATAATTGCTGATCGTCTTCGCGTTTCATTTCCTCGCGAATTAAACAAACTCGGTTATTGAAAGTTGCGCGTGCTGTGAGTGCGACGAAATCTTACACCTCGGGAGCTTCCAAGAAGCCTTCCAACTGCCGAATCCGGGTGGGATGCCGCATTTTCCGCAACGCCTTAGCCTCGATTTGTCGAATCCGTTCTCGGGTAACCCGAAATTGACGCCCGACTTCCTCCAATGTCCGGCTGTAGCCGTCCACCAGGCCGAAACGTTGTTCGAGCACCTGACGCTCGCGTTCGGTCAAAGTTTCGAGCACGTCCTTTATCTTCTCCTTGAGCAATACGATGGCGGTCATATCGCAGGGGTTTTCGGCGCCCTTATCTTCGATGAAATCGCCGAAATTGGTTTCCTCGCTTTCGCCAACCGGGGATTGAAGCGAGATCGGCTGTTGGGCCATTTTTAACACGGCGCGCACCCGATCGACCGGTAGCAAGATTTCTTCGGCCACCTCTTCGGGCGTTGGTTCGCGACCATATTCCTGAACCAGCTGCTTCTGAACGCGCATCAATTTATTGATCGTCTCGATCATATGGACGGGAATGCGTATGGTGCGCGCCTGGTCGGCGATGGAACGGGTAATTGCCTGCCGAATCCACCACGTCGCGTAAGTCGAAAATTTGTAGCCGCGACGGTACTCGAATTTCTCGACCGCTTTCATCAGCCCCATGTTGCCTTCCTGGATCAGATCGAGAAACGAAAGGCCGCGGTTTGTGTATTTTTTCGCGATCGAAATCACCAACCGAAGATTGGCTTCAACCATTTCGGTTTTAGCCCGCAATGCCTTGCGCAACCAGCTTTTCAGCGACTGGTACTGCTCGGAGTATTCGTCGAGCGACAACCAGAGCGATTTCTCGAGCTCGCGGGATTTCTCGCCAACCGCTGATCGGGAGCCGCCGTTGCGGCCTTTCCTGGCCCCTTCGTGCTGAACAGTCAAGAGCGTCCGGTAATGCTCGTCCGCGAGATGAACGAATTCCTCGGTGACCTTTTGCTTGAAGTAAAACTTGGGATAGAGCCGTTGCAGAGAACCGAGCGTGCGCTGAAATGCTTTCAACCGTTTGCTGTCCCTTCTCGGAGTGCCGGACAACTTGGTGTACTGTTGAGTAATCGCGTTCCCGAGTTTCTCGACCTGCTTGCACAACCGCGGCAAAATCTTCATGTAGCGCTCACGGCTTTCGATCTTCTTGTCGAGAATCACCCGATCGAAGCGCTCTCTCCCCTCAGTCAATTTTTGCGCGAGATCGAGGTGGGCACGCGCCGTAAAACCGAAACGGTTGATGTGCTTTCCCACCATGTTCTCGGCTTCTTCTATCCGCTTGGAAATTTCGACCTCCTGCTCCCGTGTCAGGAGCGGGACCTGACCCATTTGCTTGAGATACATCCGCACCGGGTCGTCGAGAATGTCGAGCTTGGTTTCCGGCTTTTCCTCTTCTTCCTCGTCGAGGTCTTTTTTGACCTCTTTGTGTCGGTCGACGTCAGACGCTTCGATAACGTCAATCTCCATTCGACGCAGCCGAGTGAGAATGGCGTCCAGCTCGTTGGCATCCGTAATTCCGTCCGGCAGCGCCTCGTTCAGATCATCGAACGTGAGATAGCCTTGTTCTTTTGCGAGCTTGATCAGCTCCCGCAGTCGCGCCTGGATTTCGCTGGCGGCATCGGCTGCGGACTTCGCTTTGAGCAACGCATCCGGTGTTGATCTGCGCGCGCGCACCAAACGCGTAATTCGGCCGGGCTTGAATGCCTCGATCCGCGATTGCTTTTTCAATCGTGGCGCTGAAACGGTGGAAGTTGCCTGGCGACGGGCACGTTTAGATTTCGGGCGCTTCGCCGCTGATCGGCGAAGAGCTCTGCGTGCTTTCGAGTGCCTGGCCAAGACTGTAGGTTAAGGGTTGAGGCCTTCGATCTGCATTCCCGTAGATCGACCTTTAACGGCCGGCCTCGGAAACTGACGAAAGCCCGGAAATCTGCTGGAGTTGCTCACGTAGGTCAACAATTTCTTTCTGCAAATTGACTATCTCGCCGGTCGTCAGTTGAGGGAGGCGAATTCGAGTCTCCGCGATCTCGAGCTGGCGGCGCAAGGCCCCCCGCATCAAGCCTTTCCACCAACTCTCGGCCACCTCCACTGCATTTGCCGGCACCTTTTGCATCAGCCAAGCAGAAACCAGGCCTTCCTCTTCCGCGGATAGTTTCGACATGAACGAATTCAGGGATACCGGGTCGTCGGGCCGCAGCTCCGCCTCCAAAATTCGAATGAGTAGATGGGCTCCCGAAATTTCTTGCAGCAATTCGCGCCAATCTTGTTGGAGAAGAAAATCGCGAACCGCCTCGTCGCGCAAAGCCAGCAGACAAAGCAACGCCAGATCATGTCGCGGCACAATGTCCGATTCCTGCACGCGGATTGTCGTGTCAGCCGCGCGGTCGCGTCGTTGCTGTGGCACGAGCTTTTCAAATTCGGATGCAGGCACACCGAGCCGCGCACTCATCTTATTTACGACCTGACCGCGCATAAGCGGATCTCGGACCTGGCCAACCGTTTCCGCGAGCGCCCGCGCCAACTGCATTTTCGCGCCAAGCGAGCTCATATCCACCTCTGCGACCTCTCGCTCGATCCAATATTCGAAAAAATCCCTGGCGGCAGAAAGCCGCTTCTCGAATTCCTCCTTGCCATCGCGGCGAATCAGCGAATCGGGATCTTCCCCAGGCGGCATATCGACTATACGCACCACCAGATCGTGCTGAAGTAGCGAGTCGAGCGAATGCTGCGCTGCTTTTTGTCCGGCCTGGTCGGCGTCAAAACAAAGGACCACTTCATCCACAAAGCGCTTGAGGATCCGCGCCTGATATTCAGTGAAAGCAGTTCCTTGCGGCGCCACCACGTTTTTGATTCCTGCTTCAAAGACAGTGATCAAATCGAGCTGGCCTTCGCAAACGATCGAGCAATTCGCTTCGATCAGAGCCCGTTTCGTTTTGTGCAGCCCAAAAAGCACGCGGCCCTTTTGAAACAGCGGGGTTTCCGGCGAGTTCACATACTTGGCCGCCTGCGGATCGGATTCGAGCAGCCGCCCACTGAACGCGATCACTTCGCCGACGTCATTGCAGATTGGAAACATGATCCGCCCCCGAAACCGGTCGTAGAAGTCGCCGCTAGGGTGTTCTTCATCTCGCGCTTTCACCAAACCGCTTTGCAGTAGCTGCGTCCTCGAATAACCCCGATCGAGCGCCCATTTCGAGAAGGAGTCCCAACTTTCAGGCGCGAACCCGAGTTGCCAGTCTTTTGCCACCTGCCGGTCGATTCCACGTTTCTTCAAATATGTTCTCGCCGGCTCAGCAAATTCCTTTTTCAAAAGAGTGTCGTGAAACCATAGCGTTGCTTCGGCGTGCAACTTCAACAACGTCCGCCGCGCCTCATGCTGTCGATCTTCCTCGGGCCCTCCGCGTTCCTCGACAATTGGAATACCGACTCGCGCAGCCAGTTTTTGAACCGCCGACGGGAAATCGACATGTTCGTATTCCATTACGAACCGAAAAACGCTTCCGCCCACGCCGCAGCCGAAGCAGTGGAACGTTTGGCGTTGCGGGCTGACATGAAATGACGGCGTCTTCTCCTGATGAAACGGGCAGAGCGCCTTGAAATTCGCGCCGGCGCGTTTTAGCGGAAAATACGAGCCGATTACTTCGACGATGTCGTTCGCCGCTGCGATCTGCTCAATTGTTTCCGAAGGAATCACCGGGTTGATTTTTCGCTCGTTTGCTCTTTGAAGCGATGCCAAAATTTACCCAAGGCCAGCCTGCTTTCCAGCCAATGAAGAAGTTGTCGATCCTGGGACTGATCGCGATGAGCGCGATCGTCCAAAATGTTTGCGCCCGCGATGTCATTCACAGAGGCGACGTGGTTGTGGTTCCATTGCGCGGCGAAATTTCCCCCTCGCTTCTTATGTTCCTGCGACGCGCCGAAAAACTGGCCGAAACCAACGGCGCCAGCGCAATCATTTTCGAAATGAACACCTACGGTGGGCGCCTCGATGCGGCCGAAGAAATCACCAGCGTTCTTAACCACGCGAAGATCCCGACCTATGCGTTCATTAATACAAATGCCGGCTCGGCGGGTTCTCTCATCGCACTGGCCACGCAACACATCTATATGGCGCCGGTGAGCGCGATCGGAGCGGCCGCCCCGGTTCTGCCGACAGGTGAAGATCTTCCGCTGACCGAGCGCGAAAAGACCATCTCCTACTGGTCTGCCCTGATTCGCGGCTCGGCCATGAAAAACGGACACAATCCGGACATCGGCGAAGCGTTCATGAACAAGGAAAAGGAGGTAAAACTCGGCGATCGCGTTGTTCACCCCAAAGGCACGCTGCTGACGTTGAATGCCCAGGAGGCGACGGAAAAAATCAATGGCAAACCCTTGCTGGCCGACGGAATCGCTGACTCCGTCGAGGATTTAATGCAGAAGGCGGGAATCAAAGGTCGCGTCGTTTCGCTCGGACCTACTGGTTTCGAGCAGCTCGCGTTTTGGATCACGGCTCTGGCACCATTGCTTCTGCTCGGTGGCATTATCGGCGCCTGGCTCGAATTCAAAATTCCGGGGGCAACGATGCCGGGAATCGTATCCGCGATTTGCTTTGCTCTTTTTTTCCTTGGGCATTACCTCGCGGGCCTTGCCGGTTGGGAAGTCGTAGCCCTTTTTATTTTGGGAATGGCGCTGGTGATCATCGAAATCCTTTTCTTCGCGCATTCGACGATCGTTTTCGGCGTCGTCGGCGTCTTCCTAATACTGGCGTCATTACTATGGGCGATGATTGACCGCTATCCCGGCGAGACATTTTTCCCGACCGGACGCGCGCTGGCGGTTCCATTATTGAATCTCTTCCTGGCGTTAATCGGGGCGGCGATCGTCATTGCTTTGCTCGCCCGCTATTTGCCGAAGACGAGCATTTACCGCCGCTTCGCGCTCATGACGGCCAATCCGCCGGGGCCATCGTTGGCCGGTGTGCCTCGAGAGTTCGCGACGAGGCTCGATCTCTCCCCGGGCATGGAAGGAATTTCGTTGTCGATCCTGCGGCCAAGTGGAAAGGCTCGCTTCCTTGACCAGACGATCGATGTCGTGACTCAAGGCGAATTTATTCCGCCAAACACTTCGATCACCGTTGTACGAAGAGACGGGATGCGAGTTGTGGTTAGAGCGAGCGGTTAGCTTAATTCAACCACCGGCGACAACGCGAATAATTTCAATCCGATCGCCTTCAGCCAAGGCTCGCTGCCGCCACTCGCGTCGATGTAAAGCGACGCCGTTGTGTTCGATTAAAACCGACTGCGGTGGCATTTCATACCGATCCATCAATTCGGCGACGTTCTGAGCGCCTCGCGCGTCTGCTTCTTCGCCGTTGATCGAAACCCGCATCAGCCTGAGAGCGCTTGCTCCCAATCCTTCCAGACTGGTTCCAATCCATGTCGGCGCAATAGAGCCGCGATGGTCTCCGGCGACCGGTCGTCGCTGATTTCAAACTGGCCGGTGGCCAATTCGTCTTCCCCATCATGGAATTCCGGCGGAACGATCCGTCCGCGGATGGTCTGATGCAGATGTTCAACGCCGCGGCGAGTATAACCGCCGGGTTCGGTGTGGCTGCCAGCGCTCATCATTGTCACGCCCAACGAAATCAGCGCATCGCGTAACGCAGGTCGCTCTCGCGTGCTCAAGACGATCCCAAGCTGCGGAAAGGTAATTCGCAAAGCGCAGATCAACTGCGCCAGCTCGCGATCGCTTATCGAAAAAAGCGGTCGAAACCCGCCGGCTGCGGGGCGGAGTCGCGGCAAGCTCACAGTAATCTGCGCCCGCCAGCAATGTTGCAACAGATATTCCACGTGTGCGGCCAAAGCAATCGCCTCGTCCTGCCAGCGCCCTAACCCGAGCAACGCTCCGACGCCAAGGCGGCGAAAACCAGCCGCGTAAGCCCGCTCCGGCGAATCCAGGCGATAATCGAAATCTCGCTTTGGGCCGGCGGTGTGCAACTCGGCATACGCCCCGCGCTGGTATGTCTCCTGATAGACGACGAGCCCTTCCGCGCCTGCCTGCACAATGGGCAAGTAATCGTCCGTTTGCATCGGACCGACTTCGATTGCGATCGACGAAAAGTCCGGACTCAATGCTCGAATGCATTCGGCGAGGTAATCGGAACTCACAAACTTCGGATGCTCGCCGGCTACGAGTAGAATTTGCCGAAAGCCCGCTCCCCAAAGGTAACGCGCTTCCGCCAGGACTTCGTCGACTGTGAGCGTGACCCGCAAGATTGGATTGTCGCGAGAGAAACCACAGTAACGGCAGTTGTTGATGCATTCGTTCGAAAGATAAAGCGGCGCGAACAAACGCATCGTCCGGCCAAAGTTCTGCAATGTCAGGAGCCGTGACGCCTGCGCCATTGATTCGAATTCGGCGTCAGACTTCGGCGCGATCAACTCCTCGAAGTCTTGGACAGCGGCTGACTTTCGTAGCGCGAGATTGTCGAGGACTGCAGCAAATGACATCGCTACAATTTCGCGCCTGGCGAAGTCTTCGCAAATCCGTCAGCCTCCACCCAGCCGATGTCGATTTTTCTCAGCCGACGAGCGATCGCGACAAAAGCAAAGCGCCGGAACCCGTGAGGCGTTCCGGCGCTTAAATTACGCCTCTCTGACCTTAGTAGGAAAAGTTGACGCCAAATCGCGCCATTCCGAAATCCTGGTTATCGCTGTTGTGACCCGGTTGCAGATCTAGAGCTCTATTAATGATCGTAGTTGAGGAAACCGGCGACCCAGCGAACTGCGTAATATCGTGGCCAGTTTCAACGATCGGACGAAATCTATTCGGATGGTTTGTCTCACCGAACACAAAGTTCCACGAGAAGTCAGCCATCAAGCCAATGTGGCAGGTCACACGGTATTCCAATCCGAGGCCCAATTGACCGAGAGCCCTGAGATGAGTGTTTTTAACCAGGTCTGTCGTCAAGAACTCATGCTCGTTGCTCACGAAACCCTGTCGCTGGTCGCCCGGGGGACCCACTACTCCCTTAACGATAGTCTTTTCATTGTAATACTGGTAGAGCGTGCCGCCACCGTCAATGAAACCAATGCCGCCAAAGCCGTAGGGGGCAAAGCGCCCAAACGGATAGCGAGCTGTCAATGTAAAAAGGCTACCACCGGCAAACTTCGTTTTGGCAGCCAAGCCAACTCCTTCAACGCCGGCGCCGAAGTATTTGCTGAAGAAATATTTTGCGTCAACGCCGCCGCCCCATGTGTTATCCCGCGCGAAGAGTTGGTTCTTACTGACTTGACCGAGGTTTATCCGCTCATTCGGGTTCTCGCTCTTTTGTTCGCCGAAGAATCCAGTGAAGATATCGAAGGTGGTTGGATCGGTGTCCGGAGAAAATGGGTCGGCGGCCGCCGGATCAGAAAAGTGACTGAATTGGCCGGTGTCGGAAGCGAACGCAAACGCGCCCCAGATACCGAGGTCCCATTCATGAGCGCGATAGAAGTCGCACACAGGCGGTGCCGGCTGCATCACTTCTTTCTTGCCGGAATACGCTTCCGGGCCGTCGGCAAAAATTGCCGGCGCTGCTGCGAATAATGCGAACAATGCGCAAAAGGTTAAGGTCAGTTTTTTCATAACTTGGCTATGCGTTTAGGGTTTTCGAAGAAGTTGGTCAATAAAAAAATAATTATTTTTCTAAGGGCTGTTTCAGGGTCAAATCGAGGCTAAATTCCGTTGTTCCGTGCCTTTTAACACGAAACCGCTACCCAGCGTCAAGCACCGAATTTTGGCCATGGTTATCACCCAAGGCCGCCGGTTTTAACAAAAGGATCTGGGTCGGTCAACCCCTGAAATCGCAGGGCGTACGAGGAGCCCATGCCTGGAGTTCTCCGATGCGAGGCCGATGGGCTTGCCCACTCTTACCGCAGCCTATGATTTTAACTCCGCGCCGGTGTTGGCGTCGGTCACGATGAATTTTTCGTGGTGGTAAGTGGCGTCCCCGCGGAACATCAGTTTGCCCGCATATCGGCGTTCAAGTTCGATCAGTAATTCCTCGTCTTCTTCTTTCAGCCGCTTAAGGACGTCCGGGTTCAGAATCACGCGAAAATCATGAACGCTGTCCTGATACTTCCTCATCACGGTATTCAACGTTCGATGAAGCTCCACACTTGTGGTCATGGATGTTTTTACCACGCCACGGCCGCCGCAGTAGGGGCAATTTTCATAAATGGTGTCGCTGAGACTTTCCTGAGCGCGTTGCCGCGTCATTTCCATCAGGCCGAGCTGTGAAATCGGCAGGACATGCGTCTTGGCTTTGTCGCGGCGCAGTCGTTCTTTCATCAAGGTGAAGACTGCCTGTTGATCCTTGCGGCTCTTCATGTCGATGAAATCGGCGATGATGAGCCCGCCGATATTCCGCAGACGCAGCTGCCGCGCGATTTCGTCCGCCGCCTCCAGATTCGTCTGTAGAATGGTTTTCTCGACGTCGCGCCCACCTTTATTGCGGCCGGTGTTTACATCGACTGCCACCAGCGCTTCGGTCTCATCGATCACAATGTAGCCGCCGCACTTTAGCCAGACCTGCCGATGAAACGCGTCATCGATCTGTTTTTGAATGCCGAGCGCTTCGAAAATCGGTTCAGCGCCATCGAAAAACTTTAAACGATTACGCGCTCGCCGCGAAATCTTGTCGACCGATTGGCCCATTCGTTCGAGCGACTCCCGATCGTCCACCAGCACTTCATCGATCTCTTCGGTAAGAAAATCGCGGACGGTGCGCTCCACCAAATCAGGTTCCTCAAAGACGCAACACGGTGCCGGCTTGTCTCGGATCGCCTGTTCGACTTGCGCCCATTGATCGAGCAGAAATCGCAAGTCGCGCACGAAATATCGCGCACGTTGGCCTTCGCCCACTGTCCGGATGATGACGCCGATGCCTTCCGGAATATCGAGATCGCGCAAAATTTTCCGGAGCCGATTGCGCTCCTTCGGGTCTTCGATTTTTCGCGAGACTCCACTGCGATCGCTGAACGGCATCAAGACCAGATAACGACCGGCGAAGCTCAAGTTGGTGGTAACGCGCGGACCCTTTGTTCCAATCGGGCCCTTGGTAACCTGCACGATGACTTCCGAGCCGACCGGATAAATGCTTGGAATATCTTTCGCAGTTATGCGTTTGCGCTGTTTCTTCGAGGGGCGATCGACTTCTTCAATTCCGCTATCGAGCGCGGCCGGAAGCGCATCCCAGAAATGGAGGAACGCGTTTTTATCAAGGCCGATGTCGACGAACATCGCCTTCAAACCCATCTCGATGTTCTTGACCCGGCCTTTGTAAACGCTGCCGACGATGTTGCGCGAGCCGCTGCGCTCGACGCTATATTCTTCCAGCCGGCCATTCTCGAGTAGCGCCACGCGACGCTCGAGTTTCTCCACGCTGACTACGATTTTGTTGCCGGTCTTGGGTGAACCAAGACCCAAAATTTTTCTGACTCTGTCCAACATAAATTTTATACGATTGCGCGATCTCAAGCGGATGCTGAGCTGCGAAGGAAATATTCATCGCTCGTTAGATCGACATTGGTTATTAGAAACGACGGCGTACGGGAGTTGGCGCGGGCTGCGGCGCAGACCGTTTCCCTCCAAAAAGCCTTTCAAAAAAGTTGGGTTGTCGCGGTGGCAGAGTAGGCGCAGCGCGGACCACCCGCGGACGCTTGGAAACTTGTCCCTGTGCGTCGGCCTCCTGCTCCACATCGGGCGATGCGTTGTTACTGGCCATTTGCACGTCCGCGCTCGAAGCGGCAGCCGCGGTTTCTTCATCGTCGCCGCCACCAACATTCGAATCTTTGAACGCTACCGACTTGACCAACTCGAAAGGATTTGGGTGATGCGCAGGAGCGACCCACGCGAGCTGCATGTCGAAGTTCCCTTCATCCATCGCCACAATGCGCTCCAAAATCCGTGTCGCAATCGGCCCAGCGACCTCACCGCCGTGTCCGGACGCTCCCTGCACCATCACCGCGACGACGTATTTGGGACTATCGTATGGCGCGAAAGAGACGAACCAGGCAACATTTTCCTCGTGTCCGCGTTCGGTGGCCTGCGCAGTCCCAGTTTTCCCGGCGACGACAACATTTTTGAGCCGCGCCCGCCCACCAGTACCGCCGTCTTCATTCACCACTTTCCATAAACCTTTTCGTACTATTTCAATCTGCTCAGGGGTAACTTCGCGCCGAAGATCAGATCGGATTCGCGGCGTCTGCGGCACGACCGGCTTCCCATGTTCATCCAAGAGCGGCGAACCATCCTGATTCAACACTTTGTCGATCAGTCGCGCGTAGTAACACGTGCCGCCGTTTGCGATGGCCGCGTAAGCCATCGCGAGTTGGAGCGGCGAAACCAACGTGTAGCCCTGACCGATCGAAACGTTGGCGGTCTGCGCGCTCGACCACCGTTCCTGCGGATGATGGATCTGCATCCATTCTGGTCCCGGCATGTTGCCGGTTTGTTCCCCGCTCAATTGCAGACCCGATTCCTCACCGATCCCGAGCATTTTTCCAACTTGGTCAATGGATTGGATGCCGGCGGCATTTCCGTACTGATAGAAAAACGAGTCGCACGAAACTTTGATCGCATCGGATAAGCCGATAGTACCGTGGGTGTAATGTTTTGACGCTACCCAGCATTGAAAGAAGTGATCACCGTAGCTTACACCGCCGCCGCAGTTGTACTTGTTACTGGTTAGACCTTTCCGCAGTCCGGCCAGCGAAGTGATCAACTTGAATGTCGATCCAGGCGGAAGGCAGCTGATCGCACGATTTACCAGCGGGTCGGCTGGATCTTTTCGCAGCGCTTGCCAATCCTTTGCCTTGATGCTGGGGATAAATGTGTTGGGGTCGAACGACGGAACCGACGCCAGTGCCAAAACGTTGCCATTGCTTGGATCGACAACTACGGCGCCGGCGCGGCTCACCGCGCGCAACGCTTCATCGGCAATGGCTTGAATGCGCGCGTCGATCGTTAGAAAAACATTCGCGCCTTGTTGCGGCGGCTCTTCTTTTAGTGCGCCGTCGATTGTGCCCTTGGCGTTGCGTCGGAGATAACGGACGCCAGGTTTACCGCGGAGATATTCGTCCATCGTTCTTTCGATGTTCGATTTTCCGTCGACGTCGCCCTGATAAAACGTGAATTTCTGTGCCTCTTCCTTATTGGTGTCGTCCGGTGCGCCGACGTACCCGAGGATGTGCGCGGCCAGCGCGCCGTAAACATAAGAGCGCACCGGTTTGATCGCGATATCTACTCCCGGAAGTCCAACGTCGTGCTCGGAGAATTTTGCCATTGTCGGAAAATCGATGTCCTTGATGTAGGAATACGGCACCTCAGTGTCGTTGCGGTAGTGCCGCTCGAGTTGCTTCGAATTGTAATCCCGCGCCAAATCGAGGTCTTCCAAACGCGGCACGATCCCGTCATTGACGATCTTAATAATGTCGGCCTCCTTCACGTCCTTCGGCATTCCACTGATGATGGCGCGATGCTCAGCCAACGGCGGTGGACCAAACCGCTCGCGATATCCCTTCACCATTTCCGGCAGGTAAAAATCGACTTCGTAGCTGGCGCGATTTTGTACCAACGTGAGACCGTTGCGGTCCTTGATCTCGCCCCGGACCGACGGAATTCGCACCGTCGCCTGCGAGCTGCCGCGAATCTGCGACGTCCACTCCGCGCCATGTGCGACCTGGATCCACCAGAGTTTAAAAATCAGGGAGCCCATGCCGAGCAACATCAGCAAACCCACAAATTGAATTCGCAACCGCGGACTAAGTTGTCGCCGATTCATTCGAAAGTCCTTTCGGGTAGATAGGGATAACGCGTCACCCGCGCGACCCAGTTCAACATCCAAAAAATTACCGGCGCCATCAGCATCGCCATTAATCCCGGGCCGCCGATTTGCCACCAAACTTCGCGCGTAAACATAAACGTGCCGCGCCGAAAAGTGATCATAAGATATTGCGCCAAAATTATTGCCGAGGTGCAGGCGCCGGTTAGCAAGCAATGAACTTCCCAACGGCCGCGAATGAATAAAGGCCTTAAGCCATGCATAATTCCCGCCAGCACAGCGTAGATAAGTATCGACGAGCCGAGAGAGATTTCAACTTTGGCGCCGATTACCTGGACGGTAAGCGCGTCGAGTAAAATCCCGGCGAACAGCGCCATCCCCAGCATCAACGGAAATGGCAACGCCATTGCGCCGTAAAACACCAGCACCGGTGCGATGTAAATGTGCGCGTGATACATCCAATCAAGCGGCGGAATGAAAAATTCCGCGATCTGCGCCAATACCACCAGCACCAGCAGTATGAAAAAGAAAATCATTTCCGACCCGTCACCACGAAGACGTCCTCTAAGTGCGAAAGATCGACAGCCGGCGCCAGTTTCGCCTGACCATCAAGTTCGCGGACCTTGAAACTTTTCACCGTGCCAAGAAACAAGCCGGATGGAAAAACTCCGCCCACACCCGAGGTGTAAGTTTTTTGCCCCGGCTGAAGGTTCGCCTGTTTCGTCAAAAAATTAACATCGAGTAACGGCGCCAATCCGCCGGAGACGCGTTCGCCGGAGACAATTCCCTGCTCGCGCGTGCCTTCCACCGACGCCGCCACTTTGCAATTTTCGTCCGTGACCAGCAGCACCACCGAGATGGTGTTGCTCACCGTCGTCGTTTTTCCAACCAGACCTTCGTCCGTCACCACTGGCATGTCCGTTTCGACGCGATCTTCCTTGCCGCGATTGATTGTCACGGTGTGCCACCACGTCGATGCGTCTCGAGTCACGATCTCAGCCGGAATTAATTTGAAAACCGAGCGCTCTCTATAATTAAGCGCGTGCCGCAGCCGATTCACTTCATGTTCGACGTCGCGAAGCGCAGAGTTCGTCGCCCGCAGCTGGCGATTGTCCACTCGCAGGGCCGCGTTCTCCTTTTCTAATTCATCCAGCGACTTCAATCCCGTCCGGACCGAAGTGATTTGCTTTTGTAACCCAGAGCCGGTGGAAAAAAATGGCGATAGCATCTGATAAACTGCCGCCTGGAATTTTCGGGTGGTGTCCGCACCGAAGCTCAGGAAGTAACCGAGAATCGCCCCGAAGATCAGCAGCGCGATGATGCTCGTTCTGCTCATCGCGTCTCAACGATTGGCGATCTTACGTCGTGCCCGTCAGCGCCACTGGCGATCTGCCGCAGCCACTTGACGCAAAAATTTAAGTTCATTCAGACATTTGCCCGTACCTTCGGCCACGGCACTCAGCGGATCTTCCGCAACATGGACAGGCAAACCAGTCTCCTCGCTCAAAAGTTTATCGAACCCGCGCAGTAACGCGCCGCCGCCTGCCAAAACCAATCCGCGGTCCACCAAATCGGCCGAAAGTTCCGGCGGACAACGTTCAAGCGTGATCCGGACCGAATCGACAATCGTCGAAATCGGTTCGAGCAACGCTTCCCGCACTTCCTGTGACGTGATCATCAACGTCTTCGGCAATCCCGCCACCAAATCGCGGCCTTTGACTTCCACGCTAGTTTCTTTTTCGCTGGGATACGCCGAACCGATTTTGATTTTGATCTCCTCGGCCGTGCGCTCGCCTACCATTAAATTGTAAGCGCGCTTCATGTACTGCACGATCGCTTCATCGAGTTCATCGCCCGCCACGCGCACGCTTCGGCTGAACACAATTCCGGAAAGCGAAATTAACGCGACCTCGGTCGTGCCGCCGCCGATGTCGATGATCATGTTGCCGGCCGGATCCTGAACCGGAAGGCCTACACCAATCGCTGCCGCCATTGGTTCCTCGATCAAGTAAACTTCTCGCGCGCCGGCATGCGTGGCCGATTCGCGCACTGCGCGCTTCTCCACTTCTGTAATTCCTGAAGGAACGGCGATCACCACGCGCGGCCGCGCTTTCACGCGGCGATTGTGCACTTTTGTTATAAAATGGCGCAGCATCGCCTCGGTTACTTCGAAGTCGGCGATGACGCCGTCTTTCAATGGTCGCACCGCCACAATGTTCGACGGCGTCCGTCCGAGCATGCGCTTGGCTTCGTCACCAACCGCGAGCACTTTGTTGGTGCCGGATTGCACGGCGACAACTGACGGTTCGCGCAAAACAATGCCCTGATCCTTGACGTAAACCAGCGTATTGGCGGTACCGAGATCGATACCGATATCGTTCGAGAGAAAACCGAAAAGTCCGTTGAACATGGATTTGTTATTCAGCACGCTCGGAAACGCTGTCTTCGCAGCAAGTGGTGCGCCTCGGAGCGCGATTCTAATCGGCTGAAACGCCGTAACATGAAACGCCGGTTCGCGTCGTCAAGCTCTTAATATATATACAGGCATGGCCAAGGTGCTCGTCGCTCCCTCGATTCTGGCGGCCGATTTCTCGCAGCTGGCAGATGAAGTTCGCAAGGTCGAACACGCCGGCGCCGATTGGATCCACTGCGACATCATGGATGGCCACTTCGTCGACAACATCTCCTTCGGGCCGGCGATCGTCGGATTTGTTCGGAAGCAAACGACGCTTCCGCTCGATGTGCACCTGATGATCGAGCACGCCGACCATTATCTTCCGCGCTTCGTCGATGCTGGCGCGAATTCCATTACCGTTCACGTCGAACCCGAAGCGAAATGCGACGTCGAAAAAACTCTGCAGCAAATCCGAGATGCCGGTTGTCGGGTCGGACTAACATTGAATCCTGAAACCAACTTCAAAATGATCGAACCGTTTCTCGACAAGATCGACATGTTGCTGGTCATGACTGTCCATCCCGGATTTGGCGGTCAACCGTTTCGCACCGATCAAATGCCGAAAGTGAAACGGCTGGCGGCATGGAACGAATCGCGCGAACGCAAGATCGACATCGAAGTGGACGGCGGCATTAATCCCGAGACCGCGCGCGTTTCGATTCAGAACGGCGCTAATGTGCTCGTTGCCGGCACATCAATCTTCAAAACCAAAGACTACGCGAAGGCGATTCGCGATCTGCGCGGCGAATGATTAGCCGGTGACCGGCTCGGCTTCTTCCGTCGTTTCCGCCATCACTTCGTCGGTTTGCGTGACGCGGACGACTTCTTCAATGGTGGTGCGGCCCTGGGCGACCCGACGCCAGCCATCTTGTCGCAGCGTCATCATTCCTTCCGAAATCGCGCACTGCTTCAATTCGCTGCCGTCGCTCTTCTTCATGATCATTTTTCTCAACGGTTCCGTCACCACGCAAACCTCGTAGATTGCGGTGCGGCCCTGATAGCCAGTATGCCGGCAATTGTCGCAACCTTTGCCGCGTGAAAATTTGGTGCCGAGCTCCTTCACGGGAAATCCGATCTCAGCCAGATACTCGCTCGGGTAATCGACCAACTCTGCGCATTCTGCGCAGATCGTGCGGACGAGGCGTTGGGCAATGAAAGATTTCACGACCGACGCGAGCAGGAACGGCTCCACCTCCATGTCGAGCAAACGCGTGATTCCGCCAACGGCGTCGTTCGTGTGGAGCGTGCTGAAGACAAGGTGACCGGTCATGGCCGCGCGAATCGCAATATCCGCCGTTTCAACGTCGCGAATCTCGCCGACCATCACCACATTGGGATCCTGTCGCAGAATGTGTCGGAGTCCGCGCGCAAACGTGAAATTAATCTCCGGCTTCACGTCCATCTGCAAAACGCCGGGCAATTTGTACTCGACCGGTTCCTCGATCGTAATGATTCTGCGCTGGACCGAATTGATCGTGCTCAGAAAGCAATACAACGATGTTGATTTTCCGCAGCCGGTCGGACCGGTGAGAAGAATGATTCCATTCGGTTGCGCCAGCAGATGCCGGATCGTCTTTTCCTGCTTCTTGCCCAAATCAAGCCGCTCGAAACCGAACTGCTGTCCGCCGCGGCTGAGCAATCGCAAGCTGATCGACTCGCCGTTCACGGTCGGAATGGTCGAAACACGAACGTCGATTTCCTGACTGTTAGCCTGCAAATTCATGCGGCCGTCCTGCGGGAGTCGTCGCTCGGCGATGTCCATTTGCGACATCACTTTCAAGCGCGAGATGATCGCCGAATGCAGCACGCGAAGCTGCGGCGGCACCGCGACTTCGTGCAAAATGCCGTCGATCCGGTAACGAATCCGAATGTCGTTCTCGAGCGGCTCGACGTGAATGTCTGTCGCGCGTTCGACGATCGCTTCGCGAATGATCTGGTTCACGAACTTCACCACCGACGCTTCGGGGTCGTCCGCGCTGATGTCGGTGGCGGTTTCGCCTTCCTGTAAAATTTCAAAATCACGTTTGCTCTTCAGAATTTCGTCGAACGTCTCCGCGCCGACGCCGTAAAGTGATTTCATTGCGCGAAGCAATTGCGCGCGCGGCACCAGTACCCATTCAGTCGGTTTTTTCAAAAGCTGACCGGCAAGTTGGCGGCCTAACGAGTTGAACAGATCATACGTCGCGAGAACGACCGAAGTTTCCTTCACTTCGATCGGCAAAATGTGATGCTGGAAAACAAAACGGCTCGGGAGGATCGACAATGTGTGCCGCTCGATAGTCTTCGGATCCAGCGAAACGACTGGCACGCGGAAGAAATTTCCGATCACGCTGAGAAAACGTTGCTCGTCGACTTTTCCAGAATCCAGCACCCGCGCGGTCCACGAGCCGCCGTTCATATTTTGGGCGAGCTCCATCGCTTCTTCGCGCGAAGACACACCGCTGGCGAGCAAGAGCTCGACAACGGACTGGCTGGCAGTCTGGTTCATCTGTGGCCGCCTATTTTACCTCAAATTGCGAGAAATGCAGCATCCGTCACTATAGCGACGGTCCAAACTGCCGGCCGGCCTCGCAGAGCGTCGCTACGCTTCAGGGCAAATGCAGCACCCGTCGCACCGGAACGGTCAGCCTGCCGTTTATTCGCTGCGAATAATTCTTCTGCAATCGCGCGATCGCTTCGCTCACCTCAAGCGTAAAAACGCCGTCAATCGGACCGCAATAGTAGCCAAGCCTTTTCAAATCGCGTTGCAACGCTCCGACGTAAGCCGGTTGCTTGAGCAATTCTGATTGCCCCTGCAACCAATAAAGCGGTCGCCATCCATATCGCGGCGCAAATTCAGGATCGTAAATTACGGTTCGGCTTTGATGCAAAAAGTCCAGATCGTCCCGCGGCGCCAAAACATCTGTGTGATGAAAAAACGGCGTATAGGGCGGGTCGTAGATAAGGGTTTCAAAAAACTGTGCGCTGGCACTCTTCAATCCGACAAACAGCAGGATCAGGATGAGCTTTTTCATAAGCGACTAGTGAGCTTTGGTTGTTTCTTTTCCAAAAGGAAGATCTGGCGGCGGTAATTGTTTGTCGAGCTGCTTCTCCTCCATTCGTTCGGGCGGGCAATCCGGGCAATAGCCCTGATCGATCTCCGGCCCGAAATGGGTGTGGTCTTCGGCCTTTTCGCGGAAATGCATGAGGTCAAGGTTGGTTAGCGTCACCTCTGGACACATCAGAACAATCAGTTCGGAACGCGTTCGGGTGTAGGTTGTGCTGCGGAAGGCAGCGCCAACGTACGGAAGTTTATCCAACACCGGAATGCCCGTGAAACTCTTTTGCTTGTTATCCTGAATCAGACCACCAAGGACAATTGTCGACCCATTTGCCGCCGTGACGTTCGTTCGGATATACCGCGTCGCGATCGTTGGCACGTTGTTGCCGCCGATGTTCACATTCCCGCCGGCCACCAGACTGTCGATCTTCTGCAAAATATCGAGAGAGACTTCCTTTTCCGAATTGATTAGCGGCACGACTTCAAGTTGGAGCGCGACTTTTTTGTATTCGATGTTCGAGGCGACGGCCGCCGTGTTGTTCGTAGTCGTACCGGTGCCGACGATGCTGTTGGTCAGTGTATTGGTCGGAATCGGAACTTCCTGACCCGAGGCAATGATCGCCTTCTTATTGTTGCTGGTGAAAACCATTGGCCGCGAGATCACTTTAAATTTCCCAGTTTGCTCGAGCAGGTGAACGATCGTGGCGAGGTAGTTTCCTGCCGCCACGTAAATGTTCGTTCCAGCGGCGACTTGTTGCAGCGCCTGGCCAAAATTCACCAGCCCTGCCGGACTGGTAACTCCGGGCAGAGTTGCGATCGTGGACGACGGGGCGGCGGTGGGATTTGGAATTGGCGCGCCGGTATTTCGTGAAATCCCGACCAGCTTGCCTTTGTATCTTGCGAACCAATCCACGCCGAGCTCTTCGTCATTGCTGAGCGTCAATTCGCCGATCACCGTGGTTAGCGCGACCTGCGGCGCTTTCACGTCCATCTCGTCCAAAACTTTTTGAACCTTCACCACCACTTCCTGGTTCCCAAGGGTGATGATCGTGTTCGCGCGCGGATCGGCAATGATCTTGGCGTTGCCAATCGTGACCGACTTCGGAGTCGTGTCGACGGCCTCGGTCTGGAGTTCTTCCGAGACATTCAGCGAGCCGCCGCTGCCCGTTCCTCCGTAGCCGCCGCTCGATGTCGATGTTGTCGACGCAACTCCGGCACCAGTCGCCGTCGCAGTTGTGGTGCGCCGCGGCGGTTGACTTGCTCCAGGCGCCGCTCCCCCCGGACCGCCCTCAGCCCCACCGGTCTGACCGGGTTCGCTCAACGTCTGCACGATCACCGACAAAACATCATTCGCAGAAATATATTTGAGAGCGCGCGTCACTGGTTTAGCGAATTCCACATTCGCATCGAATTCCGCGATCAATTTGCGAACAAACGGCATGTTGATCGGCCGCGTGATCACATGAATGCGATTCGTACGCACGTCAGCCTCGAGTTTAATCTTGCCGACGACCACCGATTCCTCAGTCAGCGCTGTCAACCCGGCAAGGTCGGTTGTTTCCCCGCCGATGACTTGCTGCACGTTGGGACCGCCCACTGGTCGCACGCCAGCACGATATCCAGGCTGACCAGGCTGACCGGGCTGGCCCGTCTTTTCCTTTTCAAAAACGTCCTTCAACATGTCCAGCACTTTGCTGGCATCGGCGCGCTCCAGTTTAATGAACTCGCTCACCACTTCAGCCGGCGGCACGTCCACCTGGTCGATGATTTTCGCCAACGTGCGGATCACGCTGGAATTTTCGGTCACTAAAATCGCGCCCGCTTTCGGCAGCGCCAGAAACGAAGTGTAAGGTTGCGGCGGCGAAAGATATTGTCCGAGCGCCTGAAGCAATTCCTGCGGATCGGCGTAACGCAACTTGAACAAATAGCTGATGACATGATCGCCGTCTGGAATGTCCGATTCGTCGGAAACAATCGGCACGCCGGTGGTGCGCGGATTCTTTCCGGTGCCGATCACTTTGACGATGTCGCCCTCGGCCGGCACCAGCGCGTAACCGTTCAAGAGCAAACTGATCTCTATGATCTTGATCGCTTCCTCACGCGGAACGTCTTTGCTCAGGAAAATGTCCACTTTGCCGGTGACGAAATTGTCCTTGATCAGCTTTTTGCCGGTGAGCGATTCGTAAAACCGCAGCACGTCGGTGACGTCGCTGTTTGGAAATTGCAACCGCACCGAGCCACTCGGCGGAGGATTTTGCGCCGGCGCTTGCGGCGCATTTGGAACCACTCGCGGAACGGACGGCCCCGGTCGCGCGGGTTGCTGTTGCTGTTGGGCTCCGGCAAAACTTGGATCCCCCGGCGGCGCCTGCGCAACTAATGTTCCATCATCATCATCGTCTTCGTCCGCATCGCCGTCCTTCGTCGTATTGGCCGCTGGCGGTGGGTAACTTTGCCAAGGTGGAACTACATTGCCGCGAGAATGCGTGATGGGCGCAACTTGAGCGAAATTCAAGCTCGCCGCGAATACGGCAAGCAACAAAAGCCCCAGAAATCGACGCACAGCAGGAAGGTTGAGGGAGCGATGCTATCAGA
>DASZJH010000097.1:0-5983 GCA_035948375.1 Chthoniobacterales bacterium | reverse complement strand
GAGCACGAGGATGTCGATGTCGGGTTTGAATTTGTGCGCGTCCACCGCGGCGTCGATCGCTTCCTTCCATAGCTCGACCGTGATGTCGTCGGGCACGAGCTTGCCCTTGCTAGAATATTCGAGAAAGGCTTTGCCGACTTTGGTGCGGGTATCTATCGAACGAAAAACGTCGCCGCACGGGCAATGAAAAAACCGCGGGATCGTGCCGAGCGTTTTGCCCTGGGTGCCTTTGCCGCTCCCCGGCGCGCCAAACAGAATAAACGTCCGGTATTTCATGAAAGCGTCTGGTTATACCGCACTAACGACGAATCGGGAAGGGAAGTTATTTCGCCGAAATCGGATCGATATTAACCCGACGGCCACCGCGATCGAAGCGCACGTTGCCATCGACGAGCGCGAAAATGGTATAATCGCGGCCGAGGCCGACGTTCTTGCCCGGAAGAAACTTCGTTCCGCGTTGGCGGACGATAATGTTTCCGGCCACGACCATCTCGCTGCCAAATCGTTTTACGCCGAGACGCTTGCTGACGCTGTCGCGACCGTTCTTAACGCTGCCTTGTCCCTTCTTATGTGCCATGGCTTAGGATTTCTTCGATTTTGAACCGCCGGTGATGCTTTTGATTTTCACTCGCGTGAGTTTCCGACGGTGACCGACGGTGCGGTGATAACCTTTCCGGCGCCTGTATTTGAATGCGATGACTTTTTTGTCTTTGCGCTGCTCGACGACTTCGGCTGTGACCTTTCCGGTATCGCTGATTTTCCCGCCGTCGACGTGCATCAAGACTTCAAACGTCGCCGTTTTGCCCGGTTCGAGATCCAGAAGATCGACGTCGACCGTGTCGCCTTCAGCGACGCGATACTGCCGTCCGCCAGTCTTGATGATTGCGTAGGTCATAAGCTTATTTTCCGGGGAGAAGAAGCCGCGCAAAGTCTCATAGAATCTCTCCGTTGGCAACCAGAAACGTTGCGGGCGAGGTCAATCGTCCCTACCTGAAATTAGGAGAACAATCTCGCCTTTAGGTGGGTGCGCTTCGTAATGCGCGAGCAATTCGGCGGCCGTGCCGCGACGAAATTCTTCAAATTTCTTGGTTAGTTCGCGCGCGACGCAAAGTTGTCGATCTTGCAGGAGGTCGATCGAAGCCCTGAGAGTTTTTGTGAGCCGATAAGGCGATTCGAAATAGACCGATGTTTCTTCGCGCGCGGCCGCGGCCCGCAATTCGCGCTCGCGCTGTCCGCTTTTCACGGGAAGAAAGCCGCCGAAGAAAAACTTCTCGCAAGAAAACCCCGAGCCGGCGAGTGCAGTCGGGATCGACGACGGTCCGGGAACGATCGTAAAGTCGAGTTCGCGCCTGATACATTCGCGAATCAATCGCGCACCGGGGTCGGAAAGCCCCGGTGTTCCCGCGTCGGTAATGAGCGCGATTTTTTCACCCGCAGCGAGTCGTTCGACCAGTTGCGCTGTGCGCATTGCTTCGTTGTGCTCATGATAACTAATTAGCGGTTTGTGAATTTCGTAGCGTTGCAACAAGATCCCGGAGTGCCGTGTGTCTTCCGCGGCGACAAGATCGACATCTTTCAAAATTTCCAGAGCGCGTAAAGTGATGTCGCCCAAGTTTCCGATTGGAGTAGCGACTACGTAAAGCATTGCCGTGAATTTGGATAAGACCAGATCGTCTAAGGAGAGACGAATTCAGATTATACAGAAGGGAACATTATGAGAATACGGATTTGGATGTCGGCGTTGTTGCCATTCGCGTTTATTGGCTGTGCCGAGGAAACGCCGCCGGTCACAACAACGACAACTGTCACGCGTGAAGTTACAACGACTGGTCCGGCAACGGGCGAAGTCCTTGTCACCCAAGCGCCGCCCGCGGTGCGAGTGGAAACGCAAACCGTCGCGCCAGGTCCAACTTACATCTGGGTCAAAGGCCACTGGCAATGGAACGGAGCGCGCTACGTTTGGATCGGCGGCCACTGGGTGTCGCGCCCAAGACCGGCAGCTGTTTATGTGGAAGGTCATTGGCTGCGCCGGCCCGGCGGTTGGATTTGGGTCGAGGGTCACTGGCAGTAATTCGCTCCGGATAGAATCCGGTTTGCATCTCGTCGCAATGAGTACGTTGTTTGCGGCGCGATGCGTCATCGCTCGTTCGCGCGAAAAATAATTCGGGGAGTCGTCGGCATTGGCGTGCTCCTGATTGTCGCGGTGTCGATCCTCTATTTTCGGCAGCACTCGCTGGTTTATCATCCGCGCCCGTACGACGAGAGCTACGCGTATGCGCTGCCCGGCGACGGCGTCGAGATCGACTACACAGTCGGCGGTGCGAAATACTCCGCCTACTATCTTCCTGGCGGCAAACCATTACCGAAACGAGTCTGGCTGGCGTTTTGCGGCAACGGTTCGCTGGCCCTCGATTGGACGAGCATCCTTCGCGATTATCCTTGGAACGGCGACGCCTTCCTCTTGATTGATTATCCCGGCTACGGAAAAAACGGCGGCTACGCGACGATCGCGAGCACGCGCGCTTCTGCCGAGGCCGCGCTCAAAGCCCTGGCCGAACGGCTGCATCAAACTGAAGATCAACTCACGCTTTGCGCGATCGGTCATTCGTTAGGCTCGGCGCTCGCACTCGATTTTGCCGCGCGTCACAAAGTCGAACGCATCGTTTTGATCGCGCCGTTTACGACATTGCGCGAAGAGGCGGCCGCGTTGGTCGGAGGTTGGGTTTCGCGATTGCTTATCGAAAGCTACGATAATCGGGCGAACCTCACTGAGGCGATGAAGGTTAATCCGAATGCGCAGGTTGCAATTTTTCACGGCACCGATGACGAAGTGATTCCCGTACGAATGGGACGCGAGTTGTCCCGCGAGTTTCCGTTTGTGGAATTTTCGCCGGTCGAGAACGCCGATCACGTGAGCGTCCTCAATCACGCGCACGACAAAATCACCGCCTGGATGGCTCGCTGATGCGACGTGGAACGATCCAAGCTGTAGAGCAAATAGAGTGAAACCAAAACCTGAGATTGACGGCAGCCGATTTCCACGGTCCGACTTCTTTTTCCACTCTGGCTGGAACGGAGGCCACGGTTACTGGCCGAGCGATGGTGGCCAACAATTTAGCGGGTACAATCTGGGCCGCGAATATTTGATCGAATCAGCGCGGGAGCGCGCTAAAGAGATGGCGGTCTTCGCGATCATCCTGGCCGCGGCGGCGTGGCCGGTCATCTACATGATTGTCACGGTCGTGCAGGTTCTGCACAAAGTCCGACCGTAGACGGCGGTTGTAATTCAGCGGCGCGGAGGCCAAAGAAATTCGTCGCGATATTGCGGCGTGGTTTCGGGAGCGAAGCCGTGGCGGGTGATGTTTTCGGTGACGACGCGCGGGACCACGAATTGCAAAAGGTAATCGGCGCCGCCCGCTTTGGTGCCACCGCCGCTCATTTTGAACCCGCCGAACGGATGACGACCGACCACCGCGCCGGTGCAGGAGCGGTTAACGTAAACGTTGCCGGCGCAAATCTCGGCCTTGGCTCGCTCGATATTAGCTGGACTGCGCGAGAAAAATCCGGCCGTGAGTGCGTAATCGGTGCTATTGGCCACCTCAAAAGCTTCGGTGAGATCGCGCACTTTGATCACGCTTAACACGGGCCCAAAAATTTCCTCGCAGGCGATTTTGGTTTGCGGACTGACGTTGGTGAAAATAGTGGGCGGAATGAAATAACCCTTCTCGGGAACGTCTGCTCGTTGAAACGCGAGCCGGGCCTCTTGTTTGCCGATTTCGATGTATTCCAAAATTCGTTTGTAGGCCGCGCCATCAACCACTGGGCCGACGGTAACGCCCGGGTCTTCGGGATTTCCAACATGCAAACTGGCTGCCGCATTGAGCAGGCGCTCAATAGCGCGCGGATAAATGTCTTCCAGAATAATCAGACGCGAACAGGCCGAACATTTTTGCCCCTGATATCCGAACGCCGAATAAATCGTGTCGATGGTCGCTTCATCCAGGTCGGCATCGGAGTCAATGATGACGGCATTCTTGCCGCCCATCTCGCAAATCACGCGTTTGAGTTCGCGCTGACCTTCACGGGTCTCTCCGGCGCTCTTCCAGATACGCAGACCGACTTCGCGCGATCCTGTGAACGCGATAAGATCGACATCCTTGTGATCGACGAGATGCTGGCCGATGAGGGACCCTTTGCCGGGCATAAAATTAAGAACGCCGGGCGGAACACCAGCTTCCTCGAAAATTTCCATCAACATCGCGCCAATAACCGCTGATTGTTCGGCCGGCTTGATAATGACGGTGTTTCCCGTCACGAGCGCTGCTGTCGTCATTCCTGTTAGAATCGCGAGCGGAAAATTCCATGGCGCGACGACAAAGGCGACGCCGCGCGGCCAGTAATGCTGATAACTTTCTTCGCCGAGCACGTGCTGGGTCAATCGCGGCCGTCCGATCAAACGCATTTGTTGCGCGTAAAATAGACAGAAATCCATCGCCTCGCGGATGTCGCCATCCGCTTCGGCCCAGGCTTTGCCGACTTCGAAGACTTCCAGCGCCGAAAGTTCGTAACGACGACGCTGCATGATGTCGGCAGCGCGCTCCAGCAAGCGGCAGCGCGTTTCAAATGACGTGCGACTCCAGCTATCGAAGGCATCACGCGCAGCTTTGACCGCGCGTTCCGCTTCGGGAATTCCCGCTTCGGCGACATGCCCGACCACCTGGTCCGGATCGCTAGGATTAATGGAAGCAATCGTTTTCTCCGTCCAAATTCGTTCACCGTCGATGACGATTGGATATTTTTGGCCGAGCTGAGTTCGAACATGCTCGATCGCGGCGCGCATGCGTTCCTGATTCTGTTCGTACACGAAATTCACCAGCGACGCGTTTTCATAAGTATCGCCGGCCGGCGTGTCGAGGGAAGCGCCGTCGCTGCTAACTTCGACATGACGGGCGCCATTTGGACCCTGCGAGACCAGATCGGCCGGATCGCGCAACAATTCGGCCTCGGAAACGTTGTCGGAAAATTTCGCGCGCAGGAATCCTTCGTTTGAAGTGTTTTCGAGCAAGCGCCGAACGAGATAGGACATTCCGGGCAACAGCTCGCCGACCGGACAATATTCGCGGACGCGATAACCCATTTCGACGAGCGCCCGCTTCACCGGACCGGCCATGCCGTAAAGGAGCTGAAATTCGAACCGGCTGTGATCGATGCCGAGCTGATCCGCTAGCGCCTGAGCGTGGGCGATGCTGCGGACATTGTGCGAACCAAACGCCGCCGTCACGATCGACTCGTTCTCGAGCAAAATGCGGGTGAGCACTTCGAAATTGAGATCGCTTTCCGGCTTCTGCAGAAAGACCGGACAAGCCCAACCGTTCTGGCGGGATTTAATTTTTTCGTAGTCCCAGTAGGCGCCTTTGACCAGGCGAACGGCGAAACGCGTACCGCGGCTTCGCCCCCACTCGATTAGATCGCGCAAATCTTCTTCGGCATCCTGCAGATAGGCCTGGCTGACAATTCCGACATGAGGCCAATCGCGAAACTCGGATTCGGTGAAGAGCATTTTGAAAAGTTCGAGGGTGGCATTTTTGTAGGCAAAACTCTCCATGTCGAAGTTGACGAACGCGCCCAGTTCGCGCGCGCGCCGCAAAATCGGCCGCAACTTCGGCGCGAGGTGGGCGATCGCGTCTGCCGGCGCGGCCGGATTCATTTGCGAGTAAAGCGCGGAGATCTTTACGGAAAGGTTCACAACTGGAAATAAGTCCGCGTTCTTACGAAGCGGATCGCTCCAGTCGCGCGTTTCGCGGCAAAGATGTTCCAGCAAATCGAGGCAGCGCGTAGCGTACTCGGCGGCTTCTTGTTCGCTGACGACTGCTTCGCCGAGCAGATCGACGGTAAACCCGATGCGTTGGGCGCGGCGTTTGCGCAAAGTTTTCATGACGTCAGCGGGATTCTTTCCAGCGATAAATTGCCGGGCCATGCCGGA
>DASZJH010000096.1:0-10545 GCA_035948375.1 Chthoniobacterales bacterium | reverse complement strand
ATACCGGATTAATAAGGAGTAAGAGTTATAGCTATCGTGTCCGCGCTTACAATGGTTCGGGCGACTCCGCTTACTCGAACACCGCGACCGCCAAATTCATTCCGCGGCGCTGAGATCGATAGTGCAAGCCGCATCGGCATTTAATCGCCGAAGGAAATATCGACGTCGCGCGCGGTCTGGACCATTTCGCCGTGCGGCGGAACGAGTCGCAAGCGATTGACCGCATCGGCGATCGGAACGTGGCGCGCCTGATAATTTTGATAGCTGACCATCGACCCGAAATGTCCTTCATTGGCCAACTGGACTGCTTTCACGCCAAATCGCGTCCCGAGGATCCGATCGAGGGTGGTCGGCGGGCCGCCTCGCTGCAAATGTCCGAGGACACACGATCGCGTCTCCTTCCCAGTGCGCACGGCAATTTCACGCGCAACGAGATCACCAATTCCACCTAACTTGAATTCCCCGCCCTCGATATCGCGCTTGATTTGTTGACCATCCTTTGGTCGCGCGCCCTCGGCTACGACCACGAGTGAGTCGAGACGCCCCGCAGCGTCGCGCTTTTTTACCGCCCCGGCGATCTTGTCGTAATCGAATGGAATCTCGGGAATCAAAATTATGTCGGCGCCACCGGCAACGCCGCCATGCAGCGCAATCCAACCGGCGTGACGTCCCATGACTTCGACGACCATCACGCGTTTGTGACTGGTCGCGGTCGTGTGCAAACGGTCGAGCGCGTCCATCACTTCGGCGACCGCCGAATCGAAACCGAACGTCATCGCCGTCGCTTCGATATCATTGTCGATCGTCTTTGGCACGCCGATGCAGTTGATGCCGGCTTCCTGCATTTGCAGCGCGGTGGTCATCGAGCCATCGCCGCCGACGATAATTAGCGCCTTGACGTTGAGCTCATTCAAAACTTTTTTCGCCTGCGCAATCACATCGCTGGCAACAATGGCGCGATCGCCCGCGCCTACTTTGGCGATGAAATGCCCGCGGTTGGTCGTTCCAATAATCGTGCCGCCCAGCGCCATGATTCCTTCGGTGCTCTTGCGATCGAGAACGACGTGATCGCCTGGTGGCAACAGACCTTCGAAGCCGTCACGGAATCCGATTACTTCCCAGCCAAGTTTTTCGCCGGCCAAAACAACGCCGCGAAGGACGGCGTTCAATCCTGGGCAATCACCGCCGCTGGTGAGAACGCCGATCCGTGTCTTCATAACGAAGACTAATCAAAGCATTTTCTTCGGATCGACAAGCCGGCCCGTGGCTGCCCACTGATCGTACAATTGCCAACCCTGTGCGACGAGTCCGGCGCCTTCGCCAAATCGACTCGTGCTGCCGAGCAAGACAACAATGATGCGGCGTGGGAAAATTCGCGTTCCGCCCGCTTCCTGAACAACTTGCGATTCGCGTTGAGAAGACAGGACCAAACACTGTCCCGCTCGAGCGGTCTGACCGGTTTTCACACCATCAATTCCATTCGTGCCAAGGAGTTCGTTAGTGTTCCGCAACGAATAGCGCTGCTCTTTGCCGCCGCGTCGCCACGAGATTTGTCTCTCCCGTTGCGAAACGTAAAAGCGAAAGCTCGCCTTGTTCAGCGCGTAGCGCGTCAGCCGTGCGAGATCTTCAGCGGTTGAATAAGGCAGCGGCTTCACATTCTGATCGACGCCGTGCGGATTCACAAAGCGCGTTTTCTGCATGTTCAACTGCTTGGCCAGCGCATTCATCTGAGTGACGAAGACATCTATCGCCGAAAGCTTCGGGGACGGTCCCTGAATCTGCGATCCCACAAAGCTCGCGAGCGCGTAGGCGGCGACGTTGTCGGATTGAACAAGCGCAGCGTAAAGCAAATCGCGTAGCGCAATATCATCGCCGGGCTGAAAGCCAATGTGGTTTTCAAGCGTACCGGCAAACGCCGACGGCGGAATGGAGACAAACTGGTTGAGATCGCCGCCTTTGTGCTCCGCCCAATCGAGCACGACCATGGCGGTGGCGATCTTGGTCAAACTGCCGATTTGCCTTTTGTCTTTCGACTTCGATTCCTGCAGGACGAAGCCGGTTTGGGAGTCGGCAATGATAAAAGCCTGTGCGGCAAAGGACGAACGCATTACGCCGCCAAGCAACGCAACTGCGGCAACGACAAAGACGAGACGGCGTGGAAAAATCACGGGCGTAGATTTGAGACGGCAGGACGGTAGTCGTCGCTGCCTAGTTCGCAACCCGCGAAACGCAAAGCGCTTTTATTCAGGCAAGCTGATGTTGGCACGTGCGCCGTAGCGATACGGATTGGCGCTCAAGGTCAGGTAAATGCGTTCGGCAGCGTTGACGAGATCGAAATGCGTGGCCCGGCCTAAACCGCTGGCCCGCACCGTTCCATGTCTGCCCTGAAACCGGCTGCCACCGGCCATGTCGAATTCATACACGACCGTGCCGTGATCGACATCGGTGATCCGAACATGTAGAACTAGCTCCGATCGACCTGCCCCGAGAGATCCCAGGAAGAATCGGCCGTAGGGATCGCCGCCATCGACCAGAGTAAAGTTGCCTTCAACCAGCCAACCGGTGCGCGGTGTCTCGGTATCCTTGAGAATTCGGGCCGGCGCAATTTTTTCCAATTGCTCCTTTAAATCGTTCGCAAACTCCACCGGAGTAAGCGCTTTGCGAATCGGCATCTCGCCGTCGGTTAATGCTTCATCGCCCTTGAAAACGGCAGTGTCGATGCAGAACGGGCGGATGTAGATCGCCTGCGGATTTGCGGCGCCAACACCGCAGTTCGTAATCATGTGGACACCCTTCGAGCCATAGACATCCTTGGCATCGATGGCACCCGCCGTTCGGCCGCCCGGCGTCGAGACGTCGGTCTTGGTGACATACATATCCGCGCATGAACAGAGGAGGACGCTTGAAGCGATAGCGATGAGAGATTTCATATCTATTTAGTTCTGGCCCGCCGGGCCGGTTTGGGCACAAGGCGAGCCGATTTTCGCGCTTTTTGATGCAACTCTCATGCCGTTCCAGGGAGAAAAACGTTTCAGTGCTGCGGCCTTTACGTCGCAGATAGCGGCGAACGAGCCCGACTGATGAGCAAGCGCATGACCAAATAAATGATCACGGCGGATGGAATTGCCAGGAACAGTGAGCCGACAAACGCCGGCCAGAACACCGGCCAGACAACGCGTGAGAATACGTGCCAATCTAGGTAATCGCGGAGCCCGAAATGCCTCAGGCGGATGCGATGTGCCGCAGTCTGGTGCAGCACCCAGCAACCGAATCGATATTCGGCAAAATAAACCGCCGGCATCGCAAAGATCAGGACGTCGTGGAGTGTTACCGCAATGGCGGCAGCGATTTTGTTGCAGCGACAGATCCACGCCACCACGATCGAAAGAATTGTCTTAAAAGGATAAACCGGCACGAAGCCAAAGAAGATTCCAATCGCCGACCCGAGCGCAATCGAATGCGGCGTGTCGGCCATTGTGACTAGCGTCACGTGGTGATCGGCCAACCACTTTTTCTTTCGTTCGAGCCAAGTCGGTAATCGCGGACCCTCGCCACGTTCTTCGATTGATTGCGATTGCGGCACGGACGCGAATGTAGTCTAAAACAATTCCGGTGTCTGCGGCGTTGGCTCGGCCACAGCTTGGCCAAGGGCTTTCCTCAACCGAATCGCGGCTCGCGGTGCGTAATCGAGATTGTTATTGTTGAATACGACATGCACTTCTTTTGCTTCGCGCGCCAATTTGCGGCTCCGTTCCGCTACTTCGTCGATCTCCTCGGCGGAATAATCGTAATCAAAACGGGCGGCCACCGTTTTGCCGGTCAGGTACGCTTTAGCGTCACGACCGTGCAGACGCAAATAACTCAAGTCGCGATTTGTGATCTCGTTCAAATCCGACGGAACGATCAAAAAATGATCGGTTGTAGGCGCATCAACATTTACGAACGCGACTCGGCGTCGGCGCAAGAAAGTGCTTGTCGAACTTAACTGATCGCCGACAACCCAATTGCGATTCCGGAATTCAATCGCCAGCGAATAATCAGTGAGTCTCTCGATGAACGGTTCGAGCTCGGCCAGTTCATGCTTTTTGGGCGAGAAGGCGGGCGACAGTTGCAACAGGAACACTCCCAACTTTCCCGCCGACTGCAAGATTGACATCGACCGCAGGAAACAATTAAGCATCGCATCTTGCAACGCCGGGGAGGCATTCACCTTCCCCTTTGCGTCTGTCTTTGCGAGGCGTTTCAGCTCGGGCGGCAAGAGCTTTGCCTGAGTCGAATGAAATGAAAAAAGCTGATGGAACTTCACATCAAACGTGAAACCGCCGGGCGTGGCGGCGCACCAGCGCTCCACCATGCGGGAATCCGGCACCGAGTAGAACGTGGAATTGACCTCCACCATTTCGAAATGCTTCGCGTACCAGCTGAGACGTTCGTTCGCCGGCATTTTTTTCGGATACCAGCGCTCGACAAATCCGGGATCCGACCAGCTGGCCGTTCCGACAAGAATCGTACCGGCTCTCTTCTCAGTCGCTTCGGTCACGCGCTAAGCAAAGCGGCGATCCGAAGAACGCAAATTCGATCCGACCGAGTTCTGGCGTTAACGGCGGAACCGTGCGTAGTCGAAGACCAATTGCGCGTCCATGTCGTTGAGAAGCTCTTCGAGCTCCTTCAAGTCGACCGGCTTCTGCAAAATTGCCACGGCACCGATGTCCTCGAGATCCTCCTTCGGCCTGCTTGAAACGAACACGATCCGCGCGCCGGGATCTTCGGTCAGAATATATCGGCAAGCGGTTCCGCCATTCAATTTGGCCATTGAGTAATCCATCAGGATCACATCCGGCTTATAAGTGTGATAAGCCTTAATCGCTTCCGCACCAGAGTAGACCACTTTGACGACATGATGTTTGGCCGCCTGGACCAGCAGCGCCATCGTGCCCCCGACACTTGGCTGATCATCTGCAATGAGCACGCGCATAGTTGACGCGCCAAGTTGAAGAACCTTCTGTGCCAGAATCGTGGAATTTATCAAAAAAAATAATCCCGGCCAACGCGCTGACCCACCGCGACTTCGGCTGGCGGACAAAGATCAATCCGACGTTGGATTTGATTCGAGCTCGCCTTTCGCCATAATGACTCCGCGGGGTGGAGCAGCCTGGTAGCTCGTCAGGCTCATAACCTGAAGGTCGCTGGTTCAAATCCAGCCCCCGCAACCAAATCACTTGCCGCGCGCAGCCGTGTGCGCAAAGTTCAACGCCGCTCAATCGAGCGCACAGAATTCATGATTCCAGAGTAGCTCAGTGGTAGAGCGGTCGGCTGTTAACCGATTGGTCGTAGGTTCGAATCCTACCTCTGGAGCCAAATTTTAAGTCGCTTAAAGTTTTTCACGAAAGCCCTGGGCTAATATTATTCCTGGCGCAACAATTGCGCGGGATCGATGCGCGTGGCTCGCAAAGCCGGAATGAGACTGGCGACAATTGCGATGGCGAGTACGAAAATGCCTCCACCAACAAATGTAATTGGATCAACCGCCGAAATCTGGAAAAGAAAACCTTGGATCAGTGTTTGAGCTGCCCAAGCCACCGCAAACCCGAGCATCATTCCAACGGCGGCGGCGAATGTTGCGCGCTTTACCACAAGCCCGACCGCGTCTACCCGAGTTGCGCCGAGCGCGATCCGAACCGCCAGCTCCTGCTTTCGTTGCGAAACTACATTGGATAGAACGCCGTAGACGCCAACGATCGCGAGTATCAACCCGGTAATCGCGAACGCCGACAGCAGTACAGTGATAAAGCGCCTGTCGCCAATCTGATACTGGATCACTTCATCGAATGTTTGCACCTCGGCTAGCGGTATGTCGGGATCGAGCGCGTGCAGCTGATCCGCAACTTCTTGCGAAAATGCTCGCGCGTTCAAAGAAGTTCGGACGACAACATCCTTGAAACCAAAATTCACTTTGGGATGCTGCGAATAGAGACCGATGATTTGCGGCTGCGGCGGAAGCACCAAGCCGCGATTTCGAAAATCGGCTACGACACCGACGACTATTACATCGGCGTTGTCAGCTGTGGCGCTGCCGGCCCCGATCTGGAGAAAGCTCGGCGGTCCGATGTGAATCTGTTGACCGATCGGATCGCTGTTCGCGAAATATTTCTCGGCAAATGCGCGATTGATCAGCGCCACCGGCTGCGTGTTCGCGGTATCCGATTCGGCAAAATCTCGTCCGCGCAGCAGCGAAATGCCCAACGTCCCCTGCAGATGACCGTCGCTCACTCCAAATTCCGCAGACGGCACGTCCTCAACTCGATTGATTGGATGGTTCGGGATAGCGAGCATCTGGATCCAGCCATTGTTCGGCGGATAGAGCGTGGTAATCGTCGCATCGCCGATACCGGGCAAAGTTCGGATTCGCGTCGCGAACTCGTCGCAGAAGCGCGTGATCGCCGCCGGATCGGCGTATCGGACCGGCGGCATATAGAAATGCGCTTTGATCAAATGCTCTTGCCGAATTCCCAAGCTCTGCCGCTCCAAGCGAGCGATGCTTTGAATAAGAAGGCTTGCGACCACGATCAGCATGAGCGCCACTGCCACTTCGGTTACCACCAGCACGTCGCGAAGGCGCTGGCTTGAATAAGTGGAACTTCCGCCGTGGCCACCCTTCTTCAGCACATCGACAAGATCCTGACGAGCGGCCTTTAGAGCGGGAAATAATCCGAAGAAGAACGTGGTTGCCAGGCAAAGCGTTAAACTGAAGACGACGACGCGCCAATCGAGATCGATGGATGCAAGCTGCGGCAGATGGTTGAGGTAAATTTCTCGAAATATAGAAAGGACCACTTGCGCGAGGGCCAAACCCACGAGCGCGCCGAGAAACGAAACGAGGCCAGCCTCAACCAAGAGCTCGCGAATAAGAGAGGATCGTCCAGCGCCGAGTGCCGCGCGCATGGCCAGCTCGCGCTCGCGTGTGGCGTTGCGGGCCAAAACCAAATTTGCCAAATTCAAGCACGCCATCAGCAAGATCAGGCTGACCGCACCCGCAAGCAGAAACAGCATCGGTCGCAATGTTCCGACGCGAGTATCGATTAATTTCGTCAGCGCGACGCCAACTCCTTGGTCAATCGGGTGCGAGGAGGCAAGCGCGGTGGCGATGGTCGCGAGGTCCGCCTCAGCTTGGGTCAGCGAGACGCCGGCTTTTAATCGACCGATCGCGGCGTCGCCCCGTACGCCGCGCGAACTCTCAGACCATCCCGTCGCCGACGCGAACGGCGTCCAAATCTCGACCGGTCCGGGTCTGCCCGGCTCCATCCATTCTGGAATCGCCTCTGACATCACCGCGACGATTGTGTAAGGCTCGTCGTTGATAAAAATTTTCTGGCCCAGGACGCCGTTACTCCCCGCGTAACGCTCTTTCCAAATGCGGGAATCGATTGCGGCGACATAATGGCTTCCGAAATGATTCTCTTCTTCAGTGAACAGCCGGCCGATAATCGGGCGAAGCCCCAACACTTCGAAATAGGCGCCAGGCACAAGTCCGACGCGCATTTGCTCCGGAGTTCCGCCAGCACCGCCGAAGCTCACATTTTTTCGCCACGTGTCATAGGCAACAATTTTTTGGAACGTATGATTGCTCTGGTCGAAATCGCGCACATCCATCGGCGAGGGGCCGCCAGGATTTCCCGTCTCCCGAATCGGCTCGCCTTCCCTGGTGGAATAAATGCGAACCAGCTGATCCGCAGATGGAAACGGCAGCGGTCGCAGCACGAGAGAATCGAACGCGCTGAAAACCGCGGTATTGGCTCCGATTCCTAGCGCAAGTGTCGCAACAGCGACGACCGCGAAGCCTGGCGTTTTGAACAACATCCGCGTCGCGAAACGAAGATCGCGGACCACGCCTTCTATATAATAACCCGCTTTAGCTTCTCTGACCTTTTCCTTCAGTTGCTCCACCCCGCCCAGCTGGATCGCGGCCCATCTGCGCGATTCGGCTTCGGGCACTCCTTCCTGAATTTTCCTGTCGGTGAGAATCTCAAAAGCGTGGCCGAGTTCGGCGGAGAGTTCTTGCTCAACGTTGTTCTTTCGAACCAGGTTCCGCCAGCAAGCAATGATTCGACTGAGAACGCTCATCGAGATCTCTAAGTTGCGCGAAGCGCGGCGGTGATGGCGCCGGAGACTTTCCGCCAATCGTTCGTTTCAGTTTCAAACTGACGGCGGCCACCTTTGGTCAGCCGATAAAACTTTGCTTTTCGCCGGTTTTCCGATTCTCCCCATGATGAAGCGAGCCAGCCCGCCTCCTCCATGCTGTGCAACGCCGGAAAGAGCGAGCCAGGTTTTACCTCAAAAGTGCCATTAGTCATTTGTTCGACGCGGTGAGCGATCGCGAGACCATGCAGCTCTCCGTGCAAGAGCGCCTTTAGGATCAGCAGATCCAAAGTGCCTTGAAGTAGTTCCGTCGGTTTATGTCTTCGTATAGACATTCTGTAGAAGAACAATTGTGCCGCACATATAGACTGTCAATAGGAAATGATTACGGACCCTTCATTGGCATCGCAAACGCAGTTACGCGTCGCGGACAAAGTGCCAGCAGAATTGCCAGCAAACAGTAGTGAAAGAGTCCACGCGAGTAGTTGGCGAGTTCGCTTGATCACTCAGATGTAAGCTGCTTCAGTGCGCGAAAATACAAGGGAAGCCAGCGCCGAATCCTACCGTAGAGCGATTAGTTAGACCTCATTTCGGTAACGATAGCGGAAGTGATGCTTGCCGGTCCCCTCAACGGCTTGTACGATATTCCCCGATCGAGTGGAAGTGCGTATAATAAGCGGAAAGGACTCAGCCGAGAAACTACATGCCCCGGTCACGCGTTCTTGTAATTTCGTTTGCCGTCTTACTGGCAGCGCTCTTGGCGCTGCTGTTCTGGCGGGAGCGCGTCACGATGGTGCGGCATCACGCCGTGCCTCACGAGCTTGAGGTCGCCGCCAGCGTCGTCGGGTTCCCGGACGAGGTTCGCTATTTTCCCCGGGACCCCGGGGACATCAAGCTGATGACGCAGGAATTCGTGAATTCTTGGGCGCTCGAGAAGATGTATCTCAACAAATGGGATCTGCCCCCGACTTCATATCTCGCCATCTCCGGCGGGAGCGACAACGGCGCTTTTACGGCCGGATTCCTGAATGGCTGGACCAAGACCGGGACCCGGCCGCAATTCAAGCTTGTCACCGGTGTCAGTACGGGCGCGCTCATTGCACCGTTCGCCTTTCTGGGCCCAGCCTACGACGAAACCCTCAAATCGATCTACACTGGTGTTTCAAGGAAGGACATCCTCACGGACCGGATCTTCTACTCGGTCTTCTTGGAGGACGCGATGGCTGATACGACGCCGCTGTCGCGACTCCTCAAGGTGAAGGTGACGCAGAAAATGGTTGATGCCATCGCGGCAGAGTATGCAAAAGGCCGGCTGCTCTTTCTCTCAACGACAAATCTCGACGCCAGGAGGCCCGTCGTCTGGAACGTGACAAAGATCGCGGCCAGCGGACAACCCGGCGCGCTCGATCTCATCCAGAAGATCATGCTTGCTTCGGCCGCTATTCCGGGTGCGTTCCCACCGGTCATGTTCAACGTAGAGGCGGACGGTAAGACCTACGAGGAGATGCACGTTGATGGCAGCGTTTCGGCGCAAGTGTTCGTATACTGGGCCGGTGTCGAGCTTAAAAAGTTAGCCCAGGAGCACGGCGCCCAGCGCGAGCGAAAAGTCTACATTCTTTGCAACGCCCGCCTGGATCCGGAATGGGGTGAGGTGGACCGCAGGACCCTGTCGATTACGTTTAAGGCCATCGCGACCCTTCTCGAATACCATACGATCGGAGACTTGTACCGCATTTACACAATCACCCAGAGAGACGGCACGGATTTCAATCTGGGCTATATCCCCGCGACCTATACGGTCCCTCACACGAAGCAGTTCGATGCTGCCTACATGCATCAGCTCTACGACTTCGGCTTTGCCCAGGCGACAGCGGGGTACAAGTGGAAGAAGCAGCCACCCACGCTGGTGGGTGAGTACGAGAACGACGTCTCGCCGTAGTCGTTTTTGGTGAACGGCTCAAGAAACCTGGTGCTTTTCGACGCAATTTCAAACCCGAAGTCCGTTGCGTCTGCCATTTGACCTAACCCCATCGTCCGCGGAACTCAGGGGCTATTCTCATATCACATCGTGCCAGCAAAATTGCCAGCAAAAAGCAGTGAAAGAGTCCGCACGATTAGTCGTCGAGTTCGCTTGATTACCCAGGTAAATCCTGATTAAATCGGCCTAACAACAGGGGAAGACAGCGCCGAATCCTACCTCTGGAGCCAAATTTTTGAGTCGTCGACCAAAGACGATCGGCGCATTCGGATTAACTCGATCAAACGCAATATATGCGGCAATAGAATGTCGCGCACGCTGAACGAGAGGAGTGTCACCAAACGTCGCCCAAGCGCCGCGAAACAACATTACTTCGGAGTGGCTTCCAGAAAATACCGTTGCGCGAAACCAACGCCCAATTCGCGGGTCCG
>DASZJH010000095.1:0-4803 GCA_035948375.1 Chthoniobacterales bacterium | reverse complement strand
ACCTTGATGCAAGAGGAGGAAGAAGCCGCCGACACCCGCGATAACCGCCCATCCCCATGCCACTAGCCAAGCAATTACGGACAGTGTCTTCTGCATGTGCACGACTGCCTACGCCTAACGAGAAAGAGATAAGCCACGGCACGGTGTTGTGGCAAATACGCTGAAGTTTTCTCGCAATGGGGCGGTTGGCTTCATCGTTTGGTTAGGCGATCACAGGGCCTCAGTCTTGAAACTCGCGGACAATCGCCGTCTTCTGTTTCACCACTGGCGGACGGTAAGTCCCGACGCCATGTATCTCGAACGAAACCGGTAAGTCAATTTCCCGACGTAAGCCGGGCTTCCACTTCCAATTCCTGAACGCTTTCAAGCACGATGCGTCTAGCAACTCGTGACCGGTACTTTCCACGATTTTCACGCCCCTTACGGTGCCGTCACGCGCGACGTAAAGGCGAACACAACCTTCGCCCTCATGATGTGCCCACCGCGCTTCAAACGGGTATTCGAGCTTCTCCTTGTGGACAACCATCGCCGCCAACTGATGCAAGTTCGTCAACCGATACTCCCGGACCTGCGCCGCACCGACGGACAGTGTAGCCAAAAGGCAAAATAGACCGAGTAAACGCATACGCCTAACGAGAAAGAGATAAGCCACGGCAGGGTGGCGTGGCAAACATGATCGCGGTTATCACGTCCGGGGCTGTTGGCTTCATCGATTGGTTAGATGTTGAAGCGCTTCATTTTAACTCGCTCATCTTTGAACGAACTGCGTCCTAGTCCAGACAGTAATTTCCGGCTTTCCCATGTATAAAGTGATCTTTCCAAACACGGCGACCATTTGGCCGTAATCCTTACGATGGTCCGAGAAGTTCCAAGCACTCTTTGCCGGAATTCCGACGGTGAAAATCTGATTTGGGAACTTGCCGCCCAACACCAGAAGTAGATCTCCGTGTTGGGACTGGTAAACACCACTGATCTGGCCGGTGACCGTCGCAAGTTCGCCAATATGCTTTGCCGCTTCGGTCGCAGTGTAGGTAGGCAAACCGGTGGTCTGCGCCGGAACGATTGATGGCACAAAAAGAGTGATTGTTACGAGCAGAGCAATCCTGCCACCTAGCAATACAAGAGCATTCATCTAACGAGAAAGAGATAAGCCACGGGCGGGGTCAGTGGCAAACTCGCTCGCGAACATTGGATCGGGGGACGTTGGCTTCATCGATCGGTTAGATGTCATTAGATGCTACTTGACCGAATTCGTGATCAAAACGCTGCATCCGTAAAATCGTGTTTTCCCACCAGCCTAGAATCTCGCTACTGGGCTCTATGGAGCAGCGCTTGAATCTTGAATCGAGTTTAAGAACAAAGTTCGTTCCAAAAAGTGGGCTCTTGTAATTCAGATGTAATTCCGATGTCGTGTCGGCAGCGGGGAAATGTTTCTCTCGCATTGTCTGAAACTGCGCCGTGTGATCCCGCCACACATCGGCCACGAGGTCGTTCGGAGCGCGCTCCGTTTCGAGCCAAACTCGTGGATGATCTTCGGCACCCCCATGATTTGACCGGACGTGCCCTTCGCACGTCGAATATGGTTTCCAGTTCGCGAATGCGTTGAGCTTCTCGAGCCATTCGTCTTTCAGGCCCTTGTCCACGCAAAGGGTTCTCCATCGGCGCTCGTAATCCTGGCAAGCTTCGCACATCTAACGAGAAAAAGCTGAGCCGATGCTGACGGAATCGCGGCTCGCTTCGGAGGGGAACGTGGAAGTCGTCATGTGGAAATATTAGCGCCGGTCAGCGGTTGGCTCCAGCGATTGGTTAGATGTAGTCAGGTGCGTGGAGGCCATAGAAACAAAGTACCCAAAGCGATGCCAACTGAAATTGCATTGGCGAAAGCGAGCCACCAGAAAAGGCGTTTGAATGGCCGCTGTTTGAAACCATATCGGAGAACCGATGCTTCTAGTGCAGCATTGATGAAAGTCGCGAACAAAAATGTCGCTGCCCATGTGCCCGGATTGAATGTACCAATGTTAAACAATTTGTAGAGTGCGATGCCTGCGGTGGCCTCCCATGCGATACCGGCCAGTGGGATGAGGAATAGCCCGAGCAATGCTGACGCGGCGTTCATAGCGATGTCGACAACCGCAGACTTCAGCCAGCCAAAGCCGGTGAGGAAGCGAACGAAGAACAACTCAACGAGCAGTCCGAGACCGATCGCCCACCACGCTAACATGCGACCAGCGAGAAAGAGTGCAGGCCAAACGACATCCGCGAGAACGAAATGCATAGAAGCGTGGCACTACATCTAACGAGAAAGAGATAAGCCGCGGCAGGGTGTTGTGGCAAACACGCTGAGGTTGTTTCGCTGGGGGGACGTTGGCTTCATCGATTGGTTAGATGCGCTGTGCTATCACTTTTCAGTACGCGTAAGCTGCGCGAGGGAAGGGATACCGCGCGCTTCTTCAAGGCTCTCGACGTAATTCCGAAATCCGGGCGCAAAGAACGTTCGCCTCATGGACCACCATGTCTTGACTGTTGGAACCATCCAAACGGTGCGCAAAAATGCGTCATACCCTTCCCACTGATCGCGTTCGAGGGTCCCTTGCCGCATTTGGAACCACCCATTCTCGAATAGCTTGAAATAACCGAGCATAAAAGATGCATACCGCGCTCTCTCCATCTCCGACGCGCTGTTCCAATCTTTCAACATTGTGGCAGTGGTTAGGAGCTGGTCGTTCTGCGCCATCTCAAAGGCAAGGTCGTGCATTGATCTGGCAAGGGAATCGACCACAACCGCGCGTGAAGAGCGCGTGTTTTGCCGGACTTGCGCCGCGACATAAAAGAGGGAGACGATGACGCCAATCGACGCGATTAACTGCGCCCAGACATTGATCGTTTCCACATTCATCTAACGAGAATTAGATTGCAACTTGCCATCTATTTCTGGACTCCACGAGGGAACAGCACAGAAATAGGCTGCGGAATCGCAATGCCGCTTCATGGCTCCTTAAATTCTCCCGCCTGCTCATGCGTTTCGACCAGATCGCCGACCTCATTGAAAACGCGAACGACAACAGCACAAGCGCGGCTGTAAGATTTTGCGTAGCCAACTGCGTTGCTGACGGCAGCAGGCCCGCTGTACCACAACTTGCCGAATGGCAGAGCGTCCGCGATTAGGTCAACTCCACGGCCATCCTTCCGCGGTCGGACCTCGTAAACGTGCGTTGTAGGCGTTTCAACGGCCATTCCGCAATCCTGACATTACCATTGCTGCGCGCGCAAGAATTTCAGGCGTCCGCCAGCGCAAATTGCGAACATTTATGATTCGATTAGGCATCTTGAACGCTTCGGACATTTTATCCACCGATTTTATCCACCGGCCAACTTTTTTGAGAGCGTTTGGGCAGTAGGTAGGAGCATCGAAAATCGCCGGTTCACGAGGAGTAGAACGATTGGGCGCAAGTGAGGTGCAAATGAGATTTTCGCCCAGGTCTTTATGCCATTGAGGCGCTCTACCAACTGAGCTAAGACCCCGTGCGAACTGCAAATTCTAGATTGCCGATCCGTAATTTCAACTAACGGGCGACGATTGAAATCTTCGAGCGCTGCGCAAGGTCGATAACTTTGTCGCGCTCGAGCAACAAGGTTTTTCCTGATTCGACAGCGATGACGCGCAGTTTTGCCTCGCTGGCGACCTTGATGGTCTCGATGCCGACGACCGGAACGTCGAAGCGCATGTCTTGATTTGGTTTCGCAACCTTGATCATGACGGCGCCTTCGCGCGCGAGCGCGCCGCCGCGCTTGATCGCGTCGTTGGTTCCTTCGAACGCCTCAACCGCGAGTACCGTCCCGTTTTTCACAATGATGGTTTGGCCGATGTCGAGCCGCGCAATTTCTTTGGCCACGTTCCAGCCAAGATCGACATCTTCTTCTTCAGAGCGCGATAACTCTGCTCCGGCGATCAAACCCTTTGAGCCAAGTTGATCTTCCAACAAGGTCGTCGCCGGCAAAAGATCGACATCGACTTTCTTCAGCTCATCCGCGATCGCGGTGAAAATCGATTCGGCGTTGCGCTTCTTGAGTTTCGCAAGCACGACCAGGGCTTTCACGTCCGGTCGCAAGTCGAAAAGATTCTTGGGCGCGATTTGTCCGGCCATGATCGCGCCATGAACGTTGTGATGCTGAAAAAATTTCAGGAGCCGGCCTAATTGTCCGACGCGCAGCCATTCGACAACGTCTACGAGGTCGGAAATCGCTGGGTCGGTTTCGTCGGTGAACGCGGCAGCGACGATTTTCTTTACGCCGGCTTTGCGCGCAGCCGTGGCAAGGATTTTTGGATAAACGCCGTTGCCCGCGATAATTCCGAGAACCTCCGACGATTGCATGCGCAATCTCTAGCAGAAAAAGCTGCTGATCGCGAGGCGGCGCTTATCCGTGATGACGCCGCCGGACGTGCAATTGCGCGAGCGCCTTCTGTAGAGAAGCCTGGATTGCGACGACTTGTTCCGGCGTGGTGTCTTCCTTCATCGCCGCTTGAGCGCTCGCCACCGCCGCTTCCGCTGCCGCGATGTCGATCTTCTCCGATTGCAGCGCCATGTCGGTCAAAATCGAAACGCCGTCCGTTTTGATTTCGACAAATCCTTCCCCGACGGCCATCGCAGTTTCACGCCCGTCTTTTACGATCCGAAGTTCGCCCGGCTTCAACGCCGTCAGTACCGGAACGTGATTTGGATAAACGCCGAGCTCGCCCTCCGATCCGGGCAACGTGACCATCTCTACGTCCTCGGAATAGATTTTTTCCTCGGGCGTCACGAT
>DASZJH010000094.1:0-2179 GCA_035948375.1 Chthoniobacterales bacterium | reverse complement strand
GCTCGCACTCGACCACGTAGCGTTCCATCGCTTCCGCGCTGTGACCGTTCAATCGATGACGCGATTGCAGCAGATTCATCGCCGCGCACATGCCGAAATCGACGGTCAAGGCTCGTGCGCGGCGGAAGATTCCGTGTTTCGTGTGCGGCTGCATGCGCTCGCGCGGCGAGTGCGGAAGATCGTCCGCCGTGAGCTGAAATTTCTCGCGCAACTCCGTGTAGATTCGCTCGAAAGCTCCGGTCAGTTCCGTTTCAATGCGCCTGCGCGCGAATGATTTGTCCAATTCAGGAAAGTGCGAGATTGCTTTGCCAAATCCGATCCAGACTGGCGTGCGTCTGATTGGTAACCAGCTTCGTTTCGAATAGAGCCGATCGCTTCCTAAAATCACACACGGGACGATTGGAACTCGCGCAATGTGCGCCAGCGTCGATGCGCCCGCGCGCACCGACGCGCCTTCCAACAACGATTGGACGCCGTCACGAATTCCCCCTTCGGGAAAAACGCCCACCACGCGACCACCTTTCAAGCGCTCAATGGCGGTCCGGATCGTTGTCCTGTCCGCGCGATCGCGTTCGGCCGGGAAGGCATCAACGGCGCGCAGAAACAAACCGACGATCGGCATTGGAAAAAATTCCGCCATTGCCATCCAATCGATTTTTCGCCGTACGACAGATGAGATGATAAACGGATCGAAGTGACTGATGTGGTTCGAAGCGAGCAGAAATCCGTCGGTGCGCTCTGCGTTCTCAAGTCCGACCACGTAAACGCGCGACGAATAACCGAACAACAGCTTCATGAACAACGCCGCCGCTCGATTGGCGATTGAATGAAGAGTCTCGCTCATTCCGCTTCCACTTTCTCTTGAGCTGCGGTTTCCTGACATTTTCTTAGATCCAGTTTGCCTGAGGCGAGGACGGGAATCGCGTCGAGGCGGCAGATTTTCTTCGGGATCCACAAGTTTGGAACGCCAGCGTCGCGGAGTTTGTCACGCAGTTGCGGAAGATCGACATCGACGGCAGCGAGCAGGATCAACGCCTCGCCTTTGGTTTCGTCCTGCACTCCCATGATCGCAACCACGCGTTCGTCTCTTCCAGCAAAATCGAGCAGCTCGATAATTTTTTGCTCGATCGCTTCGTGTGGCACCATTTCGCCGCCAATTTTCGAGAAACGCGACAGCCGGCCTTCGATGTAAAGAAATCCGTCTTCATCGAAGCGGCCGATGTCGCCGGTCTTCAACCAGCCGTCGTGCAGCACTTCGGCCGTGCGCTTTTGGTCCTTCAAATAACCTTCGAAAATATTGACGCCGCGAAACCAGATCATGCCAGTTTCGTGCAGGGAAAGTTTCTGATCGTTTTCAGGATCCCGGATTTCGGCCGCAATACCCGGCGCCATTTTGCCAACCGAGCCCGGACGATGCGACGGTTGCACTTGTTGGCCAGCCATGGTGGGTTTTGGATCCGGCAAATTCACACTGATTACCGGCGAGGTTTCGGTCAGACCGTAACCTTCGAACACAGGCTGGTGAAAACGCTCTTCGAATGTTTTTGCCAGATCGATCGGGAGTTTTTCCGCGCCGGTAATCACGAGCCGTAGGCTGCGGAGTTGATTCGGCTCAACTTTTCGCAAGTAGCCGCGCAAAAAAGTCGGCGTCGCCAACAAGAGCGTTAATTTGTATTTCTCGATCAACCCTGCGTTCTTCGCGACTTCGAGCGGAGTTGGATAGGTGACAATGCGCACGCCTTCGATCAACGGATACCAAAGCGTCACAGTCGCGCCGAAGCTGTGAAAAAACGGAAGCGACGCGAGAATCGCATCGTCCTTTCTGGCGTCCAACATTTCACGAAATTGGGAGACATTGCCGACGATGTTGCGGTGACTCAGCACCGCGCCTTTCGGATCGCCGGTGCTTCCGCTGGTGAAGAGCAGACTCGCTTCCGCATGCCCGCCGGTTTTTGGAATTCGCAAGATCCGCAATAGCAGGTGCGTTGGGCAAAAGATCGACATCAGCCACCAGAAAAGAATTTGCGGTTTCAAGCGAGGCATCAGCTCGTCGAGCTTCAAAACGCGTTCCGGCCACGGAAAATCTTTCACGCGCTCCATGAACGCGGTCGCCGTAATGGCGACGCCCAATTCCGCGCGCCGGATACAGAATTCATTCGCCGCGCGCCCCATTGTGAAG
>DASZJH010000093.1:0-59567 GCA_035948375.1 Chthoniobacterales bacterium | reverse complement strand
AATTGCATCTCGATCTTTTCGAACCCCGTGCCCGAACAACGTTCGCAACGGCCGCTGCCGGAATTAAACGAGAACGCGCTGGCGGTCAGACCTTGCGACATCGCTTCCGGTTGTGTGGCGAAAAGTTCGCGGACCCGATCGTAGAGGCCGAGATACAGAATCGGGGTTGAACGCGGCGTTCGCGCGAGCGGCGACTGATCTACCATTACGACTTCGTTAATGCGATGCGCGCCACTGACCGATTTGCACGCGCCAACTTCCTGATCGGTCGTCTGGCCTTTGGCCACGAGCAGATTCCGATAAAGTACGTCGTGAATCAGCGTCGATTTGCCCGAACCGGAGACTCCGGTCACGCAAGCGAAAACTCCGAGCGGAAGATCGACATCGATCTTCTTGAGATTGTGCTCGCGTGCGCCGGTAATCTTGATCGACGCGGTCGATCTTCGCCGTGATTTGGGGATTGGAATCGATTTGCGACCGCTCAGGTAATCAGCCGTTAGCGACTTGTTGCGAAATAGCAGCTGATCGATTTCACCATTGAAAACCAATTCGCCGCCGCGCTCACCGCGACCCGGACCAATGTCGATCAAGTTGTCAGCGGCGCGGATGATTTGTTCTTCGTGCTCGACCACGAGCAACGTGTTGCCGCGGTCGCGCAAATTGTGCATCACTCGAACGAGCCGGCCGACGTCGCGCGGATGTAACCCGATGCTCGGCTCGTCCATGACAAAGAGCGTGTTCACCAGCGACGCGCCGAGACAGGTCGTCAGATTCACGCGCTGCACTTCGCCGCCGCTCAACGTGCGCGTCGAACGGTCGAGCGTGAGATAACTGACGCCGACTTCGCAGAGATAATTCAAACGCGCGCAAATTTCGTCGCGCAGCATCGGCGCAGTCGAATCGCTCGCCACTATCTCGATCTTCGCGAGCAAATCGCGCGCATTTGAAATCGAAAGCGCAGCGAAATCCGGAAGCGTTAACAAGTTCTTGTTCGCAGCGATTTTGAAATTCAACGCCTCAGGTTGAAATCGGCCGCCGTTGCAGCTTGGACAAGTCGTGTAGGCGCGGTAGCGGCTGAGCAGGACGCGCATGTGCATTTTGTAAACCTGCGATTCAAGCCAGCGAAAGAATCCGCGCACACCGTACCAGCGATGATTGTCGTAATCGTCGTCACTGTAACTTTCTCCTCGCTCGCGCGCGGCGACGACCGACTTTTCGCCACTAATCACGAATTCCTGATCGGCCTTCGGCAATTCCTCGAACGGCACGTTGATATCGATCTCTTCGCGAGCACACGCGCGCAGGAGATCTTTTTGTGATTCGCCGAATTCCTGCCCGCGAAAGACGCGGACGACACCTTGTTTGATCGACAGTGAACGGTCCGGGATCGCTTTGTTCAGGTCGATTGTGATCGTACGACCGAACCCGCGACATTCCGGACAAGCGCCGAGAGGATTATTGAAACTAAAAAGGCCGGGCGTCGGCGGACGAATATCGAGATCGCAATGCGCGCAATGCCATCCAGCCGAAAACGGGTGCTCGGCTTTCTTATCGAGATCGACAACATTCACCTTTCCTTTGCCGAAACGCAGCGCTGTCTCAAACGCTTCGAGTAAGCGCGCGCGATTTTCCTGCGTCATCGCGATTCGATCTTGAATAACCTGAACGCGCGGGCCGAGTCGCAACGATTTTGTCGGCTCGACATCGACGCGCACGACTTCGTTGTCGATCCAAACCCGGAGATAACCTTGCTGCTGAAGGAACTCGAAAAACTTTCGTGGCTCGGTTTTCGGCGGAACCGAAATCCAGAATGTGATCAAAGCATTTTCCCCGGCGCAATCGCTCAACACTTCATCGGCAATCGACTTTGCCGTTTCGGGTCGAATCTCGCGGCCGCAGCTCGGACAAACCGCTTTCGCAATGCGCGGCCAAAGCAGTTTCAGATAATCGTTGATCTCGGTCATCGTGCCTACGGTCGAGCGCGATGTTTTGACGGGATTCGATTGCTCAATCGCGATCGAGGGTGGAATGCCACGGATGTCGTCGACCCGCGGTTTGTCCATGCGATCGAGGAACTGCCGCATGTAAGGCGAGAAAGTTTCGACGTAGCGTCGCTGCCCTTCGGCGTAGATCGTTTCGAACGCGAGCGACGATTTCCCCGACCCGCTGGGGCCGGTGACAACGGTCAATTTCCCGAGCGGAAGATCGACATCGATGCCTTTAAGGTTGTTCTGGCGCGCCCCGCGGATCTCCACGCAACCACGCTCAGCCGGCGCGGTCAGGCGTTTTTTTTGAACAACCTTCGAACCCACTGGAGACAATTCCAGCACGCGACCAGATTCGCAAATTGAGCACTCTACTTTGCGAACTTTTCAGCGAGCCTGTCGTGCAGCGCGATTAATTTACGCGGCATGTCTTTGCCCAGCGAGTCGAAGAACTTCTGCTGCGTTTCCAGCTCCCTTTTCCACTCCTCGGGCTTGATTGTGAACAGCGCGCGCATCGTTTCCCGAGTAACATCGAGCTCGGCAAGGTCGAAGTCCTCCGGCCGCGGTATCGTGCCGACGTCTGTTTCGGCACCACCGCCGCGACCCTCGCAACGATCCAGGACCCATTTCAAGACGCGCATGTTTTCGCCAAAGCCGGGCCACAAAAATTTGCCGTCCGTGCCTTTGCGGAACCAGTTCACGTGGAAGATGAGCGGCGGATTGGCGAGGCGCGCTCCGATCTCGAGCCAATGTTGAAAATATTGGCCCATGTTGTAGCCGCAGAACGGCAGCATCGCCATTGGATCGCGGCGGACCTGGCCGACTGCGCCGATCGCCGCGGCTGTCGTCTCCGAGCCCATCGTCGCGCCAACGTAGGTTCCGTGCTCCCAATCGCGCGCCTGAAAAACGAGCGGCAAAGTGTCGCTGCGACGTCCGCCGAAAATGATTGCGCTGATCGGAACGCCTTCACCTTTCTCGAAGTCAGGATCGAGCACGGGGTTGTTGCGACAGGGCGCGGTGAAACGCGAGTTCGCATGCGCCGCTTTCTCTTTTGAATCCGGCGTCCAGTCGTTGCCGCGCCAATCGATTGCATGTTTCGGCGGCGGACCATCTTTGCCCTCCCACCAGATGTCGCAATCATCGGTCAGCGCGACGTTGGTGTAGAGCGAATCGTGCGAGATCGATTTCATCGCGTTCGGATTCGATTTGTAATTCGTGCCTGGAACGACCCCGAAGTACCCGTTCTCTGGGTTGACGGCGAACAGGCGGCCATCGCGAATCTGCATCCAGGCGATGTCATCGCCGACGGTAGTGACTTTCCACCCGGCGAAATGTTTCGGTGGAATCAACATCGCAAAGTTGGTCTTGCCGCACGCGCTCGGGAACGCCGCCGCCACGTAATGTTTCTTTCCTTCGGGCGACTCGACCCCAAGGATCAACATGTGCTCGGCCATCCATCCTTGCTTGCGCGCGAGATAAGAACCGATGCGGAGCGCGAAACATTTCTTACTTAACAAAACGTTACCGCCGTAACCGGACCCGACAGAGATGATCGTGTTGTCCTGAGGAAAATGGCAGATGAAGCGCCGCGCAGGATCGACATCTAATAATGAGTGAGTGCCGCGGTTCCATTCCGCCTTCGGATCGTTGCCGAGGCGTTTGAGGGCAATTTCACCCATGCGGGCCATGATCCGCATGCTGAGCACGACGTAAATCGAATCGGTGATCTCGAAGCCGACCTTCGTCAGCGGAGAATCCGGCGGACCCATGATGTAGGGGATCACGAACATGGTGCGCCCGCGCATCGCGCCTTCTAGAAGCCCACGAAGTTTTGAATACATCTCCGCCGGTTCGCTCCAATTGTTCGTTGGACCCGCTTCTTCCTTTGTCGGCGTGCAGATAAACGTAAATTGCTCGACCCGTGCGACGTCGTTCGGATTCGAGCGATGCAAATACGAACGCGGAACTTTTTTCTCGTCGAGCTTGATCAAAACGCCCTGTTTCGTCGCTTGATCCAGCAGGAATTCGTGTTCGCGCTCCGAGCCATCGCACCAAAAAATGTTTTCGGGTTTCGCCAGCTCTTCGGCTTTCCGCACCCAATCAACGACCGCCTGGTTTTGTGGGCGGCGATCGCCGATTCCTTTCGGCGGCGAAATGGCGGGTGCGATGTTCTTCATGCGATGTCGATCTTCATTAGAGCGAAGGACGAATTTCCTCCGGTTCGCGCGCTTCTCCAAGATTTTTTTTGCTGTAACAAACGCTGGCTTGCGCGCCCAAATTTGCGGCTGTTTACTTACACCATGTTCGGAGTCACTACCTCCGATGATTACCGACCGGTAACGTGGATGGGCCGCTACCCGGTCGATGTCACGACGATTCTGGTCGGCGCGCATGTGGCTTGTGCGATTGCGACCGCGCTCATCGTCGGCTTCATCCATGGCGGCGTGCTGGACTACATGATGTTCGATAGCACGCAGATTTGGCGGGGACAGCTTTGGCGGTTCGTCACCTACGCCTTCATTCATTCACCGTCCGGTTACGCGTTGCTCTGGTTCGCGATTGAAATGTACATGCTGTTTTTCTTCGGCCGCGAGGTGGAACGGTTCATCGGCCGGCGCGCTTACATCTCGCTCTACGCGGTTTTGTTGCTGGTTCCCGCTCTGATCCTGACATTGTGGGGGCTGAACACACGAACCGGATTGGCAGGATCGGGAGCGCTCCATTTCGCGGTGTTCGCAGCGTTCGTTACGCTGTATCCGAACGTTCAATTCTTTCTCCGGATTCCGGGGAAATGGGTCTTTGCGATCCTGGCCGCAATCGGAACTTTGAGCTCCCTGGCGGCGCGTGATTGGCAGTCGCTGGTTGTGCTTTGGGCAAGCATCGCGTTGGCATTCGCCTTTATCGAGATGCGCGGAGCCGGACCGGAATTGGCGTGGATCGCGAATTTGAAAGACAGGCTTCGGCCGAAACCGAAACTGCACATCGTGCAGAAATCGACCATGCGTCGCGCCGTTGAGCCAGATGACGTTTACGCATCGGTCGATCCCATCTTAGACAAGATTGCGAAGTCCGGTATGGGGAGTTTGACCGAGACAGAAAGAAAAATTCTCGACCTCGCCCGTAACCGCCTTTTGAAGAAGTCAGATTGAGGGCGTGCCGAGCAGCGTCGCGATGAAGTCCTCCACGCTTTCGGCGTGAAGCAATAGCGTTCGAAGCGGCCGGTCTTTGGTGATACGGGCTATCGCGCCAACCGCGACCAGATAATCGCTGATCAACTTCTCCGGCACCGCGACGACAAAAATCAGGCGCGCAACCTCGCCTTTACCGGTCCACTCAATTCCGGTCGCGCTTTGACCGATGCCGAGAGCAATCTCGTCCACCAGGTTGGTGCGGGCGTGCGGAAAGGCGACGCCATCGCCGGCGTAAGTAGAATTAGTTCGTTCGCGCTGTTGAAGCTTGTTCAGAAATCTCTCGGCGCTCTCGATCTTACCAGCAGCGGCCAGCAGATCGACAATCTCGCGCATTGCCTCAGCTTGGGTGCGGGCTCGCAGGTTGAGCGTGATTTGCTTTGGATCGACGAGGTCGGCCAGGGAGATGGACATCAGGAAATGTTGGATTCTGCGGCAGTTATCCAGTTAATTGATCAGTTGTGGCAACTGAAAACGTCGCACCCGTAGCCAATCAGGAGACGACCGTCTCGCTCCAGCGCAGCATTTACGATCCCGGCTACGTCAACGCCATGTCGCATTTTTATCGCGGGGAGATGGGGCGGATCATGGTCTGGCGTCAGCGGCTCGACATCACGACCAACTGGGCCATCACCAGCAGCACAGCCATTATCACCATCGCGTTTTCCAACGCCGGCGTGCCGCACATCATTTTCTTTTTCAATCTCGCCATTGTTTGGGTGATGCTCTGGATCGAAGCGCGTCGCTATCGTTTCTACGATGCCTTTCGCGCCCGCATCAGGATGCTGGAAGCCCATTTCCTCGTGCCGATGGTGATGGAGAACCGGGATCTCTTGCAGGGCGAATGGAAAAAATTGGTTTGCGAAGACCTAATTCTTCCCTGCTTCAAGATCAGTAAGCTGGAAGCGGTCGGTCGCCGGTTGAAACGAAACTACGTTTTCATTTTCATCCTGATTTTGGTGGCGTGGATCACGAAGATTTTTCTCCACGCGCCGAAGGCGATGGAAGGCATTCCTGATTTTTATCGCGCTCTGCGCGTCGGCCATATTCCGTCCTGGCTCGTCGCGCTGATCATGGTTGGGACCTTTATCAGTTCAATCAGCCTTGTCGTTTACGTCAGCAAAAAATCTTCCGGCGAGATTTCCGAATTCGGCACGCATCGCTCACTCTGGCGGATCTGAAAGAAGTTGAGAGTTGAGAGTTGATGGATGAGAGAATCGGCGATGGCCGAATCAGCCTTCAAAAAGCTCGTCGAAATTGTCGCCCAACTCCGCGCGCCGGGCGGTTGTCCATGGGACCGAGAGCAAACGCACGAGTCGCTGCTTCCAGCAACGATTGAGGAAGCCTATGAAGTCGCGGAAGCGGCGCGCTCACGGAACGATGCGCACTTTCGCGAAGAACTCGGCGATTTACTGCTGCTGGCGGTGATGCATGCCGAGATCGCCTGCGAAGCCGGCCGCTTCAATATCAACGACGTGATTGGAGAAATCACCGATAAACTGATTCGCCGGCATCCGCACGTTTTTGGAGAGAGCAATGCGCGCGACGCGGGCGCGGTTTTGAAGCAATGGGAGGCGATCAAGCGCGAAGAGAAAAAAACCGACACCCATTATCTGGCCAGTCTTCCGCGAGCCCTGCCGGCGCTGATGCGCGCGCAAAAGGCGCAAAGCAAAGTTGCGCGAGTGAATTTCGATTGGGCGGAGCTGCGCGATGTGCTCGCGAAAGTTGAAGAAGAGCTCGGCGAGCTGAAAAGCGCGATTGAAGGCGAAGATAGAAGATCGATTGAAGACGAGATTGGCGATCTCCTCTTCGCAGTCGTGAATCTCGCTCGCAAAACCAAGCTCGACGCCGAGACCGCGCTGCAATCGGCCACCGAAAAATTCGTGCGGCGGTTCAATTTGGTGGAGGACGAATTGAAAACGCGCGGGAAGAAACTCGGCGATGTCGATCTTGCAGAGCTGGACGCGATCTGGAACGCGGTGAAGAAAGTTACTCGGTCCTAGATGCTGAATCCGCGGAATTTCCCATCGAGTATCAAGTATTCAGTATCAGCCGTGACGCCGTTTGCTTTCAGCTTGGAGGCTTGCCATATTCCCCGTCCCCGATGCAGATCGTAATTAATTTCCTACTGGCGATCTACGTTCTGGTCACCCTGCTGATGATCCTGGTGATCCTGATGCAGCGTCCCAAGAGCGAGGGACTTGGCGCGGCATTTGGCGGCGGCGTGACCGAAAATATTTTCGGCGCGCAGACGACGAACGTCCTGGTCAAGTTCACTGCCTGGCTGGCTGGAATTTTCTTTGCCCTGACTTTCGTATTGTCGATCTTGTATTCGCACAAGACGAGTCGCGACACCGGACTGCGACAAGAGCTCCTCAGGCAGCAAACGAACGCGCAACCGTCTGCCTCCGTTCCGCCTGCAAATCCAAACGCGCCCGCGGTCCCAGCGCCGGGCGCGCCAGTTTTGCCGGCAGCAAGCGGATCAGCGACAACTACGCCGCCGATCGTTCCGTCGGCGACGCCGGCGCCCTCGAAACCGAAGCGATAATCGAATTGCCGGACTGGCGATTCGCGCGGAGAAGGTCGGACGGTAATCAACTTCGGCGATTGCTGAATTAAGCGCGACCGTTCATGATCGCGTCGATGACCTTCAGAACCGTGACCCTGGTGCTCGCTGCGTTTGTGTTCACGTGGGTCCGACCGTCGGTGGCGCAAACCTCTTCTGACACCCAGCGACTCGAAAAGCTGGAACGCGCCGTCGAGCAATTGCAAAAGCGAAACGCCGAGTTGGAAGATGAGGTGCACAGTCTGAAAAAGAGGCTCGCATCCGCACCGGAGGTCGATGCCAATGGTAACCAACAATCGAAGGCCGCCCCGGATGGAAAAGCGTTGCTCGAGAAGCCCATTGTTACCGAAGAGAAACCGCCGGTGTTCGTCGTGCAGCGCGGGCCCGAGATCAAATTAACTCTCGGCGGATATATTCAGATGAACTTCGAAGACGGTGCCGTCTCCGCCTTCGAAGGGCGCTTTGGCTTGACCGCACTGAAGGATCGCTTCCGTCTGCGCCGGGCACGCCTCAATTTGACCGGGGACTTTGCCGAGAAGTTCGACTTTAAAGTCGAAGGCGATTTGGAGAACACCGACGGCACTTCAGCGAATCGCACTGATTTTTCCGGCACGGACATTTTCGTTAACTGGCACCAATTCCCAGAGGCCAACATCAAAGTCGGCCAATGGAAAGCACCGTTCGGATTGGAACAGATTACACCCGACCCAACCTTGTTCACGATTGAGCGCAGTCTGCCTACCGGTGCAATCACGCCGGAGCGCCAACTCGGCGTGCAAATTTGGGGCAAACCGCTGACCAACTTGTGGCCGCAGCAGAAGGACCTGTTGACTTACTATGCGGGCATTTTTAACGGCAACGGACGCAACACCACCATCAACGACAATAACAACTTCATGTATGTGGGCCGGTTGGAGTTGCTTCCGTTCAATGGGAAATTCTTCGGCCAAGATTCCAGTCTCAAGCTTGGCGCCGACGTCCTCAACAGCCGCGATGATGCCGGCACCAACATCTCGCAAACGCTGAACCTTAAGGTAAATGCCGACGGTTCGCTAACGCCGTTCGTACTCCCATCAGCTGACGAACGCACGGCCTGGAGCATCGATGCCTGGTTGAACATTGGTCCCTTTGATCTGATTGCCGAATATTTTTCAGAGGATGTCGATGGTCGCACCGTCGCCGGTGTCGCGCCCACCTTCGCCAATTTCGATCCGACCGGATGGTATATCGAGGGCGCCTATTTCATCATCCCGGAGAAACTGCAAGCGGTGGTCAAATGGGAAGAGTTGAGCCCGGACCAAGTGGCTGACGATGGCATCCGTTCCATCACCGCTGGCCTAAATTACTACCTTTACGGTGATGCGATCAAGTTGATGGCAAACTACGTGCACACCTGGTCGGATTTCAGAGCCGCTCGTCCTAAGTTTGGCGACGACCAATTCGATGAAATCATCCTGCGCTTGCAGGTGATGTTCTAAGTAAAGCTTGCCGCGGCACAAATAATTCGCCCCGTCAGCGCTCGCTCAAGCAAGCGGCCGACACGATCACGCTCGTGCTCGTGAGTTCACGTAATTGTCACTTCACCGCCATCTGAACGTAACAATCCACTTTTAGTTTGTCGCCGATCGCGAGGAGAGCGGGAGGCGAGACGGCGCTCAACTCGTGATTAACCCGCGGCCAGTGCCGCACTTCAAAGGAGAAAAATGCTGACCAGAAAATTTACTCTAATTGCAGTCCTCGCAGGTTTCATCGTCCCATCGATGTCGATGTTCGCGCAAGACGCCGGCGCGCTCCTCGATCTGCTCGTTAAGAAAAAGCTGATCACCGATCAGGAGGCGGAAGAAGTTCGAGCGGAGCTTACCAAGCAGGTTTCGGAAACCAGCGGCGGAAAATGGAAACTCTCTACACCGATTACTGAGGTCGAGCTCTACGGCGATATTCGCCTTCGCTATCAATACAACGGCGGCCAAACCACTGACAATTCGCCACTGGGGGCGCATGTTAACGGTATTGCTGGCCATGACGATTCGCAGGAGCGCGAACGCGAGCGCTACCGTTTGCGTCTGGGTGTGCGCGGAACACTTGCGGACGACTGGTTCTTTGGAATTCGCTTCGAGACCAACGCCAGTTCGCGTTCGACCAACGTGACCTTTGGTGACGAAGCGAGCGGTGGCCCATTCGCCAAGAACAGCGACACCGTCAACGTCGGCCAGGCTTACCTGGGCTATAAAGGATTCAAGGATATCACGCTGACCGGCGGTAGAATGCCGAACCCGATGGTCTCGACGCTGATGGTCTGGGATCCGGACATCAATCCGGAAGGTTTGGCCGAGCAATGGAAGCACACATTTAATTTCGAATTCGGTGGCGGCTCGACCGCGTCGACCGAAGCCTACAGTAAAGAAAGCGGCAAAGGTTTCGTTGCGCCGCCGGCAAGTGAGCCGTTCAAGTTGAAACTCGATCTCTTCGTCAATTTCGGGCAATTCGTTTACGACGATTCAAATCCGGAGAATCCGCTTGGACCGCGCGCAACTACGACCGGACAAGTCGGGAGAGTGCGGGGAAACCAGTTGATTCCAAACACCGATGCGTTCCTGCTTGCGTGGCAGGTCGGCGGAAAACTCACATTCCCCAACAACATCTTCCTGCAAATCGCGCCGACGATCTACAATTATACCGGCAACGGCGATTCGTTTAACATTCACTATCAGGGCGGCGATCCGAACGTGACGAACGCGGTTTCGCTCGCGCAGAACCAAACCGGCATCAATAGCCTTCTCATCTTCGATTTGCCGTGGGAGATCGGTTGGAAGATCGGCGAATTGCCGATGCACGCTTTCGGTGATTTCGCGGTTAATCTCGATGGCGACGATCGCGCGCGGGCGGCGGGACATCCCGGATTCGGCGACGAACGTTACGCTTATCAGGCGGGCCTCGGCGTCGGTCAGTTAAAACAGAAACACGATTGGCAGGTCGACGTCTGGTATCAACATACTGAACAGTACGCGCTCGATCCCAATCTGGTTGACGACGATATTTTTGACGGCCGGCAGAACATGCATGGCGTCGCGGTCAAGGCTGGTTACGCGTTGAGCGACGCAGTGATCTTCAGCGTCACGTGGAACTATGCGTGGCGCATCAATGACAATTTGGGAACGGGCGGGACGCCGATCGCCATCGGAATCAATCCGCTCGACCAGTATCAATGGTTCGTCGCGGACCTGAACATCAAGTTCTGAAACCAAGATCGACAACCCTAACATCGACAATCACCAATCAATATGAAACTAACTCCTCTGATTCTCGCTCTGGCAGTCGTGTTCGGCCTGGCTGAAGCCAAAGCCGATCGCCTTGTCATCAAAGGCTCCGACACTCTCGGCGCCAAACTCGTTCCACAGTTGGCGGAACATTTCAAAGCCGAACATCCCGGCACGACCTTCGACATCGCTGCCGAAGGTTCGACCACCGGTATCGCCGCGATCATTGACGGCACGGCCGAAATCGGAATGGCCAGCCGGCGCGCAAAATCTTCCGAAGTCGGAGCCGCCGCCGCCAAAGGCAGAAATATGAAACCAACGATTGTCGCCTATGACGGCATCGCGGTGATCGTGAACTCGGGGAATCCTGTGAAGTCGCTGACTAAGAAACAAGTGGAGCAAGTCTTCACCGGTGACGTGGCGGATTGGAGCGCGGTCGGTGGATCTGGCGGGACTATTTCTATCTACACGCGTAACACTTCCTCCGGCACTTACTCGGAGTTCAAAGAGTTGGCGATGAAGAAGCGCGACTACGGCAAAACCTCGCAGAAAATGGCCGGCAACGAGCAGATCGCAGCTGAAGTTGGCAAGAATAAGAACGGCGTCGGTTATGTTGGCATGGCTTATACCAAGGCCTCCGGCGTGAGAGTTGTTTCGATTGATGGCGCCACGCCGTCAGTGAAATCGGTGCAAGACCATTCTTATCCGTATTGGCGGCCGACGTTTTACTACACGAACGGCGAACCAGCCGGTCTCGCGAAGCAATTCCTCGATTACACGACCGGCTCGGCCGGCCAAAAAATCGTCGCCCAGGTTGGTTTTGTCCCGATCAAGTAGCCTGCCATCCCAAACATGATGAAAAAACTTTTCCACACCCTGATTACTCTGACCGCCGCCGCGATTGGCGGGCAGGCGGAGACGCTCGTCATCAAAGGCTCCGACACTCTCGGCGCGAAGCTCGTTCCGCAGCTTGCCGAAGAGTTCAAGGCGCAACATCCGGACACGGCTTTCAATATTGCGGCCGAAGGATCGACAACCGGCATCGCTGCAATCATAGACGGCACTGCGCAAATCGGGATGGCCAGCCGGCCGACGAAACCGGAAGAAGTCGCGGCCGCAAAAACCAAGAGTGTGAACTTCAAGGAAACCACCGTGGCTTACGACGGCATCGCCGTGATTGTGAACTCGGCGAACCCGGTGAAGTCGCTCACCAAAAAACAAGTCGAGCAGATTTTCACCGGCGATGTGAGTGACTGGAGCGCGCTTGGGGGATCGGGCGGAAAAATTTCCGTTTACACGCGCAACACGTCCTCGGGCACGTATTCCGAATTCAAAGAGCTAGCGATGAAGAAGCGGGACTATGCGCCGGACTCGCAAAAAATGGCGGGCAACGAACAAATTGCCTCGGAAGTGGCCAAGAATCCGAACGGAGCTGGATACGTCGGACTCGCGTACACGAAGGCAAGCGGCATCAAAGTTGTCGCGATCGATGGTGCGGTGCCGTCGAAGGAAAGCGTACTCGGCAAAAAGTATCCCTACGCGCGTCCTACTTTTTACTACACCAACGGCGAGCCGAGCGGAGTGGCGAAGCAATTCGTCGATTTTACGATCAGCGATGCCGGACAAAAAATTGTCGAGCAAGTTGGATTTGTTCCAATCAAATAAGCGAACACTGGTTAGGTCAGTGAAAGCCCGCCGGGATTGCGCTCCGGCGGGCTTTCATTCATCAAGATGTCGATCTTAACTCAACCGCGATTTTCATTTGAAACGCCGCCGAGGCTTGGCGAACCGATGCGACGTGTGCGCGCGGCCTGGATTTCCGATGTTCATCTCGGGACGCGAACGAGCAACGCCGAGGCACTGTTGCGGTTCCTGCGCGATTACGAGTGCGAGAGACTCTATGTCGTCGGTGATTTGATCGACATCTGGTCGTTGCGGCGCGGGCGCTATTGGCCGCAAACGCACAACGACGTGATCCAAAAAATTCTGCGCAAAGCGCGCAAAGGCGTGCCGGTGGTTTACATTCCCGGCAATCACGACGAATTCGTTTCGACCTTCGCGGGTTCTTACGGGAACATTTCTATTCAGGAACGCGCGATTCACGTGACGGCGGATGGCCGTCGCGTGTTAATCATCCACGGACACGAGCTCGACACCGTGGTACAAAACGCGAAGTGGCTCGCCTATCTCGGCGACGTCGGTTACCAGTTTCTCCTTTCGCTTAATCCGACGATCAATTTTTTCCGCCGTCGATCCGGCCTCGGTTACTGGTCGCTCAGCGCCTACGCGAAGAAACGGGTGAAGGACGCAGTCAACTTTATCGGCGAATTCGAGAAGGCGATCGTCCGTTACGCCCAGCAGTTTCGGGTGGATGCCGTTCTGTGCGGGCACATTCACAACGCGGCCATCCATCAACTCACCGGCGCGACTTATTACAACTGCGGCGACTGGGTCGAAAGCTGCACTGCCATGGTCGAGCAGCAAGATGGCGCGATCGAGCTGGTGACTTATCCGGCGTTTCCCCTACAGCGCGTCGAGAAAATTGCGGCTGAGGCCGTTCCGGTATGAGATCGCTCGTTGCATTGTCGATCTTGTTCGCGACTAGCCAACTGTCTTCGGCTCTTTCGGTCGCGACCGAAATGATTGTCAGCGTTTCGGACCAACAACTCGCGCTGATCGATCACGGCAAACTGATTTCAAAATATCCGATCTCAACTTCGAAGTTCGGCCTGGGTGATGGCAACGGAAGTTATCGCACGCCACTGGGTGTTTTGTTCGTTTCGGCGAAATTCGGCGATCGTCTACCGGCCGGCGCAGTGATCAAAAATCGCGTGCCGACCGGCGAGATCCTTAACCCCAACGCGCCTGGACGCGACGCGATCGTCTCGCGAGTGATCTGGCTCCGCGGTATGGAGCAGCAAAACCGCGACGCGCGGGATCGCTGTATTTATATTCACGGCACGCCGGAAGAGCGCTTGCTGGGGCGGCCGGCGAGTTTCGGTTGCATCCGGATGCGATCACGAGACGTGATTGCGCTCTATGATCTCGCGCACATCGGCATGCACGTGACCATTACCCAGCGCGGGATAGACAGCTTCGTTCAACAGCACGACGAACCTGATCTTTTTGCGCGCTCAGACTAGGGTTCTTGCATGAAGAAGAAGGTCTTATTCATTTGCGTGCACAACAGCGCGCGCAGCCAAATGGCGGCAGCGTTGCTAAACAAACGATGCGGTGATTTTTTCGAAGCGGAAAGCGCCGGGCTCGAGCCGGGAAAACTCAATCCGCTGGCGATCGACGTACTGCGTGAAGTCGGAATCGACATCTCACGGAACAAAACCCGAGCAGTGTTCGACGTTTTCAAAGCAGGGGAGCTATTCGCCTACGTGATTACGGTTTGCGACGAATCGGAAGCCAAGAACTGCCCGATTTTTCCCGGCGTGACTACGCGCCTGCACTGGTCGTTTCACGACCCTTCCAAATTCAGCGGCTCCCACGAAGAAAAATTAACGCAAACCCGCGAAGTCTTGGACGAGATTGACGATCGAATTCAGGAATTCTGCGAGGAGTATTGCGCGTTGCCGGCGTAGCGCGTTACTCAAACGTCACCGGCTTTTGACAATTCGTAACCTGACCGCCCAGATGCCGCGGTTAGTCTCACTCATGCGCGTAATCAGGATTCAACGAACAATCGTTAAGGGTCAGAGAAACAGAACATCGACAGACCGGCGATCGATCCGTCGAATTGCTCGCGATTTCTTCGCAAGGGAAAGTCATTTGGAATTTGCGATCGAGGCGCTGATCTTCGCGCTGCTGCTCGCGGTTTCGGTGTGGCCGATTGCGACGGCGGCAGGCGCGATTCATGAATTCCTGTCCAGCGTTCCGATCTAATTCTCGCCGGTGGGAATGCGCCGGGATTCGCCCGGAATCTTTTGCGGTTCCGGTGTAGGCGACGGCATTTCGGCCAGGCTCCCGCCCGGGACGCGGTAAGTCGTCCGGCCGGATTGTTGGCGTAATTCTTCCGGTTCTCTAAAAAGACTGCAACCGCCGAACAAAAATACCGCCGTTATTGCAACGCCGGGCAAAATCCGTTTCACTCGATCAAGTTTGTCAGCATTCGAATGAAACACAAAAAGGGCCGCGAGATTGAGCGCAAGTTTTTAATCAAGCGCCTGCCCGTCCAGATTCTGCGTTCTCGACACCATCCCCTGCGTCAGGGTTATTTGGTTAACGAAGCACGCGGCCGTCATGTTCGTTTGCGAAAGAAAGGAAAGGCGATGTCGCTCACGTTTAAAGTCAGCCGCGGGCGCGGCCCTAGCCGGGAAGAGCGCGAGATCAGATTAAGCGGAAAGCAATTCGCTACACTCTGGCCAGCCACCAAGGGACGGCGATTAAGCAAAACGCGCTACGAGATTCCGTGGAAGAAACTCAAGATCGAAGTCGACATTTATCATGGTCGCAATCATGGTTTGATGGTGGCGGAAGTTGAATTTCCGAACCACTCGAGCCGTCTGAAATTCAAACCGCCGCGGTGGTTCGGACGCGAAATCACCGGCGAGAAACGTTACAGCAACGTGAGGCTGGCCCGGGAGTAGGATCGACAATGAGCTATCAACTGCGAAACGGAGAAAAGCTTGGCGACGGTCTGCGCCGGATTTGCCGCAAGCAAATCGAGGCCGCAATTGAAATCGCAAGTGGAGAAAAGAAAACCAGCGACACGCCGGTCCACCAGATGCGCAAACACTTGAAGAAAGCGCGGGCCGCGGTCAGGCTGGTGCGAAAGGAAATTGGAGCCGGACTTTTCCGGGAACAAGATCATTGCCTGCGCGATGTCGGCCGGTTGACTTCCGAGATTCGAGATGCTGAAGTGCGTTTGCAAACGGTGAGGGAACTCCAAGGAATCACCCAGCGGCGAGGTCACAGCGGGGCTTTCCCAAAGCTGGAAGGAATGTTGATGATGGAGTTGGAAAATTTCATGGCTGCATTTGCGGAATGGCAAATCCAGGCGGTACCGATGCTGGAGCGCGCGCACGCGAACGTCGATTGCTGGCCGTTGGATGATTTTAGTTGCAGACAACTCCGCCGCGCTGTCCAGAGGACTTACAAGAACGCAAGAAAAGCACTCGCCCGTGCCGAATCGGCGCCCAGCGTCGAGAATTTCCATCGGTTCCGCACCCGCGCGAAACGACTTTGGTACGAACTGCGCATTCTGCGCCCAATCAATCCTGTCGTGCTCAAAAATCTGAGCGACGATCTGCGCGCTTTGGGCAATCTACTCGGCCGCGCGCACGATCTGAGTTTTTTAGGAGATCGCCTTCGACGGAAAGATCAAAAATCGGAATGGGAACGTGAGGGACACAAGCTCCTTGCAGTTATCGAAGTCAGTCAAGGCGATCTGCAACGTGGGGCTTCCGAGCTGGCCGAACATTTTTTTGCCGAGCGCCCGCGCGATTTTGGCGAACGCCTCGCCGCCTGGCTGAAAGATTGGGAGAACGACGTCTCCCCATCGATCCCGAGCGAGCTTCTTGTCTGACCGTTTATCGAGTGGCGATTTTTGGCGGGATGAGCCAAAGCAGTCTGCCGTTGCGCCAGGAGCGATTCAATTCCATCAGCGCAACACCCGCCTTGGGAAGTTTTAGCGAGGCTCCGGTTAATTCCGAAATTGTTTCGGTGAAATCCGGTTCGTGACCGACGATCATCAAATTTTCAGCGGGATATTTCTTCAGCAATCGCTCGAGCTCGGTCCGGCCAAAGCCCGGCGCAAGTAATTTATCTTCGCGGCACTTTACTTTTAAACGCTCGGCCGCAATCTCCGCGGTTTGCGCTGCGCGCGGCAGCGGGCTGGTTACGATCACTTCCGGTCGCGCTTTGAGTCGTTTCAAGAACGTCGCCACTTCACGCATTTCCTTCTTGCCGCGCTTGGTCAACGGCCGTTCGTCGTCCGGTTTTTTCCAGTTCGGCCAATCGGCTTCGCCGTGTCTGAGAAAATAAAGCTCCATGTAACCCTAGCCCTTTAAAGAATTCGCCATTTCGGGCGCCGACTGCGCGGATCAGTTTGCCAAAGACGAACCCCGCCCAAAAACGCGTTGCGATTGTGCCCGAGTTCCGCCCCGACCGGGCGTTCGCTTAATTCCTTGGCGTTGCCTCCGCCGAGCACCAAATAATCGGCGATGAGCGATTTTTTGAGCTGGCCAACCGCGAACATGACTTCGCGTTCCCATTCTTTGTGGCCCAATTCGGTTATTCCCGGTTTGCCGAGAAAATCTTCGATGATCCGGCGATCACGGTAGGGCAAATCGCCCAACTCGAGCGGCAAAACCATATCCCGCAAGACGAGGGTTGAACCGAGACCGGTACCCAACCCGAGAAACAACATCCGTCCGCCGCGGTAACTGCCGAGCGCCTGGAGCGCCGCGTCGTTAATGATTCGAACCGGTTTTCCCAGCGCCTTTTCGAAATTGAATCGGACCCAACCCCTGCCGAGATGTTTCGGCTCGCTCAAAATCCGGCCGTCGCGCACCGGCGCCGGGAATCCAATCGCGATCGCGTCATACTTCCATTTCTTTAGCTTCGCCTTGATTTGCCCGACCATCTCGCGCGGCGTCATCTTCGGCCCGGATTTAAATTTCCGCTTTTTCTCACGAGAAATCATCAGTTTCACGTGCGTGCCGCCAACGTCGATGACCAGGATCTTTTTCTTCATTGTTTTGGTTGCGGAGGCGCCACCGTTATCGGGATCAACTTGTCCGCAGGAGGTGGCTTTTTACGGCCCTGTTTCTTTGTCCGCTCTCGGGAAACTTCGCGGAAGTGCCATTGCGCCTGGGCGCGTTCCTCCGGTCCTTCGGGTTTCAAGCGACGATAACTTCCATCCGGCTGTAATTCCCGCGCCTTGACCCGGTCGTTCAAGAATCGCGGCAGAACTTCGTTGATGATGTTGTCGCGGAGCGGCGGCGTTTCGATCGGAAAAGCGACCTCGACACGCCGGATAAAATTTCGCGGCATCCAATCGGCACTGGAAAGGTAAACTTCGGGCTGGCCGCCGTTTTCGAAATAATAAATCCGGCTGTGCTCGAGGAAGCGGCCAACAATGCTGATGACGCGAATGTAATCGCTGAGCCCGGGAACTTTTGGCCGCAGACAGCAAATCCCGCGGATGATCAAGTCGATGGTCACTTCCGCGCCCGACGCTTCGTAAAGCTTTTCAATGATCTCCTGGTCAACGAGGGAATTCAGCTTCGCCATGATGCGCGCCGGCTTTCCTGCGCGCGCGTTATCGCGTTCGCGCTCGATCTTCGCGATCAAGCGTTGCTTCATGTCGAACGGGGCGACCATCAGTTTTTTCAGACCCGGATAACCAGCCAGCCCGGTCAGGGTGTTGAAAACGGTTGCGACTTCTTCGGTCAGCTCCGGATTCGTCGTGAGCAAACCGAAATCGGTGTAAATACGCGCGGTCCGCTGGTGATAGTTGCCGGTTCCGAGATGGACGTAACGCCGGAGCTGATCGGTGTCGCGTCGGACAATGAGCATCGCTTTGCAATGCGTTTTTAATCCGACTACGCCGTAAATGACGTGGGCGCCCGCTTCCTCGAGCCGGCGAGCCCATTGAATGTTAGCCGCTTCATCGAAGCGCGCGCGCAATTCCACGATCGCGGTGACCTGTTTGCCGGCGTTGGCCGCATCGATCAACGCTTCGACAATCGGTGAATCGCCGCTCGTTCGATAGAGCGTGATCTTGATCGCCAGCACCTGTGGATCGCGCACGGCTTCCTCCATAAGATCGACAATCGGCTCGAAGCTGTCGTAGGGATGATGCAACAGCACGTCCTGGCGCCGCATTACTTCGAACATGTCCGCGTGCGGCGGCAACGCCGGATCGCGTCCCGGTTGAAATGGCCGGTCCTTCAAATTCGCAAACGCATCGTTTGTCAGCAGCGGTGTGAGATGGGTCATCGAGAGCGGGCCGTCGAGCTTGTAAACGTCGGCATCGGTCAGGTCGAAGAATTCAAGCAGCAGTTCAGTGAAATCCTTGGGACAATCCGCTTCCACTTCCAAACGAACTGCGTCGCCCTTGCTGGAACGTCGCAGTTCCTGCTCGATCGTTCGCAATAGATTCTCCGCTTCTTCTTCGTCGATATAGAGATCGCTGTTACGCGTGACGCGAAACGCGTGCACTCCGTCGAGAATTAAATCAGGAAATAATTCGGCGATGTGTTGTTTGATCAGCGACGCGAGATAAACGTAATCCCACGGCTCATCCTCGCCCTGGACGCGTGGCATCAAAATCAGACGCGGAATCACCCGCGGGACCTGAACAATCGCCAACAGAGGTTCGCCGCGTCGCTTCGTTTTAGCGCGCACGAGCAAGTTATGACTTTTGTTCAGCAACTCCGGAAACGGGTGGCTCGCATCCACGGCCAGCGGCGTGAGCATCGGAAAAACTTCTTCCTGAAAATATTTGCGAGCCCATGTCGCACGTCTTGCATTCAGTTGGGTGACGTCGCGGATTCGGATTCCATTCTTGGTTAACGCGGGAAGCAGTTCTTTGTTCCAAAGCTCGTACTCGGCGGCGACCAACTCGTGGGCCAGCCGGTGAATTTGATTGAAGGTCTCGGTGGGGCTCAATCCATCCGGGCCAACGTCGCTGGTTTCGCTTTCGATCTGTTGTTTAATTCCAGCGACGCGGATTTCAAAAAACTCGTCAAGGTTCGAGCTGAAGATGCAAAGGAATTTTACCCGCTCGATTAACGGCTGATTCGGGTCCTGGGCCTCCTCGAGGACACGGCGATTGAATTCGAGCCAGCTCAGCTCGCGATTGATGAAATTTTTCGGATCGCCAAAGCGCTCGCGGATCGATTGTTTGTTCGCCATCGGCACAATTGTGGCGCTCGTTTCCGTTTCCGCCTTCGATTGCGCCTGTGCCATGTCTATAAGATCGACAATCCGCGGCGCATGGCAACGCGCGACCTATCAGGTCGTGGCGGTGGCTGTTTGGTGTCGAATGTCCTCGGCCGCAGCCGCATAAACGGCATCCTCGGCGATATTGGTGGCATGATCGCCGACGCGTTCGAGACAACGCGAAATGAAAATTAAATTCAGGTAGCCGCGCAATGCCTTCGGGTCCTGCGCCATTCGGTCGGTCAGCTTCCGGTTCGCCATTTTGTTCATGTAATCAAGCTCCTTGTCCCGGGCGACTACAGCCCGGCCAAGCTCGACGTCTTCGCGCGCAAAAGCGTCGATAGCGTCTTTGAACATTGCCATCGCGTGGGCTTGAATCGGCACGATCATGTCCACCTCCGGTAGCGCGGGATGTTTATTTAGCTTGCGCGCACGCCGGGCGATGTTCGTCGCCTGATCGGCGATTCGCTCGATGTTGGTCGAGAGTTTCATCGACGCGACGACGCGGCGCAAATCAGAGGCAACGGGCTGAAATCGCAGGAGCACGTCCACGCCGTCCTTGTCGATTTGTTTTTCAAGCTGATCGATCTCCTCATCGTCCGCGATTGCCGTCACGCAGAGGCTGTCATCGCGCTGGAGCAAACCTTTGACTGCGCGATCCAGGGTGCGCTCGGCGAGGCCGGCCATCATCAGCACGTTGTTGCGCAACGAGCTAAGCGCTTCATCAAATGTGCCCAGAATGTGTTTCGGGGGCGTCATCTTAAACTCTTCTCTTGTTAATCTTCATCTCATCTGCTTAACCGAATCGGCCGGTGATGTAATCTTCGGTCCGTTTTTCGGCTGGGTTGGTGAAAATTTTCGTCGTCGCCCCGAACTCGATCAAACGTCCCAGGTAAAAAAAGCCGGTGAAATCGGAAACGCGTCCGGCCTGTTGCATGTTATGGGTCACGATTACGATCGTGTATTGCGTTTTCAGTTCCTGAATCAACTCCTCGATCTTCGCCGTCGCGATTGGATCCAGCGCCGAGCACGGCTCATCCATCAAGATGACATCCGGCCCAACCGCGATTGCGCGCGCGATACAAAGCCGTTGTTGCTGGCCTCCCGATAATCCGAGCGCGTTCGTGTCCAGCCGATCCTTCACTTCGTCCCAAAGCGCGGCGCCGCGTAAACTCTTCTCAACCGCCTCATCGATGCGCGATTTCTTTTTCACCCCGGCGATCCGCAGACCGTAGGAAATATTTTCGTAAATCGACTTCGGAAACGGGTTCGATTTTTGAAAAACCATTCCCACGCGCCGGCGAAGATCGACAACGTCCACTTGGGCTGCGTTGATGTCGATGCCACCGAGATGAATCGTGCCGCGAGTGATGCACGCGTTTTCGATGAGATCGTTCATGCGGTTGATGCAGCGAAGAAGCGTCGTCTTGCCACAGCCCGATGGTCCAATGAACGCGGTCACTGCCTGTGCCGGAATATCCAAGCTGACGTTGTAGAGGACCTGATTGCTCCCGTAGGCGAAATCGACATCACGAACGTCGATCATAATGGTGGCCTCATCGGTCTCGTCAGCCGGCCGATCATTTTGACGCGGGAGTTGTTGAGGCAGGGTTTGAGGCATTTCGATCAAGCTTACCATGATAAGCGTCTCCGTTGTTTTTCTCTGAGCAAGATGGAAGTCAAAGCGATGAGCATGACGACCACGAGGAAGACGAACGCAGTGCCGTATTGGACACGCTCGGTGTATTCGTTCTGCGGGATCTTCGAGCTGACGACGTAGATGTGGTAAGGCAACGCCATGACGCCTTGGAAAAAGAAATTCGTCCAATGGCTAACCTGCCATGGCATTTCATCACGCATCGCGTAAGCGGCCGTGAACATGATCGGCGCGGTTTCGCCTGCCACGCGCGCGATGCCGAGAATGGATGAGGTGAGAATTCCGGGCAGTGCGTAGGGCAAAACATTTTTGCGGATGGTTTGCCATTTGGTAGCGCCGAGCGCGAGCGATCCTTCCCGCAATCCCTGGGGCACGGCCCGCAATGATTCCTCGCTGGCGGTGATGATCGCGGGCAGCACCATCAAACCAAGTGTGAACCAGCCGGAAAGAAGCGAAACATTCCAGCCAAAGAAAATTACAAACAGCCCGAAGCCGAACAGGCCGAAAACAATCGAGGGGACGCCGGCCAAATTCAGAATCGCTATCCGAATGAAGCGGATGAACCGCGTGTCGCGGCTGTACTCGCTCAAATAAATTGCCGCGCTAATCCCGATGAACAACGCCACCGTCATCGAGCCAATTACGAGTAGCGCTGTTCCGACAATGCACGGCCAGATTCCGCCGGCCGAGTAGGCGACGCTTGTAGCATCGACATCCTCCTTGTGCGTCGTCTTCCAGGCGCGGAACTCGCGGTCGCTTAGCTCCATTTTCTTCCCTTGATAGTCGAAGACGTAAAGCGTTTGCGGCGGTTCGGTTAAAAATTTCAGGTTAACAAACGGCGCCGCCTTGGTGAAAACAGTGCGGCCACCCTTGATTCCGATGTCCAAAAAGATGTAGGTCGCGCAGAGCAAGACGAAATAGGTCCCGAGCCGGAACATCCAGAAGACGATGCGCTCGAAAAAACGGCCTCGTTTGGTAGGTGCAGCGATCATTTATCCAATGCTCATCCGGTAACGCGCGACCAATCGTTGCGCTAAATAGTTGATGCCGAGAGTCAGCGTGAAAAGAACAAGGCCAACCATGAAGAGCGCGCGATAATGAATGCTGCCACGCACTACTTCGCCCATTTCTTGGGCAATAATTCCAGTCATGGTGTGCACCGGTTGGAACAACGCCCCTACGCCCTGGGTGAAATCGGGAATCGCAATTCGGTTTCCAGCACAGAGCAAAACCACCATCGTCTCGCCGATGACGCGGCCAAGACCGAGCAACACTGCAGAGATGATTCCGGAAAGCGACGCCGGCACCAGCACGCGGACGATCGTCTGAAGACGATTCGCACCGAGTGCGTAGGAAGCTTCCTTGAATCCGCGCGGAACATTGCGAAGCGCGTCTTCCGCCAGGGTGAAAATTGTCGGCACGGCCATGAGCGCGAGCAAGCAACCGGCAGTAAAAACGTTGAGCCGTTCGCTGATCGGGAAAAATGGCACCCACTTCATGAAGGACATTTGCGACAGCGCCCGGATCGCCTGGCCTACAACAGCGATTCCAAAAAAGCCGAGAACGACGGACGGAATCGCGGAAATGAATTCGATGTACGGCTTGATGAGACTCTTTTCGCTGCGGTGGGCGACCTCGCTGACATAAATCGCCGAACATACTCCGAGCGGTACCGCAAGGAGCAGTGCGACAAGCGAAACCATGATCGAACCCACCAGTAACGGAATGATTCCATACCAATCCTGCCAAAAACTGGCGGTGATCCAGTTCATACCGAAAAGGAACGACGTGATCGCGCGATAAGCGGGGACTGGCTTGGTCGGATCCCAGCCGCGAAGTTGTTCCCCGGCAATCGGGAGTTGATTGAGATAATCACGAGTCGTCTTTTGCCAGCGGGCAAACGATTGCCGCGCTTTGCCGCTGGCAAGCTCCGACGGCGCTGCCAGCAAGTTGTCGATCTTCGCCTTCATCGTCTCAGTGATTTTCGGAAACTTCTCATTGGCCGAACGAAGCGCGCTCATCGCTTGTTGCGGATCGACCGGTGCAGATTTCGGCGCCGATTCTTCGGCCGAAGAAACCGCGGCCGGAACGCCGGCGGCGATCAACGCTTCGCGCAAAGCCACGGCTTGATCGTTCGCGTCGGAAACCAGCGCATTCAGAAATTCGCCGGCATCACTGAACGCGGCGGCAAATTGGTCGAACGCGGCCAGCCTCGGGCTCTCGGGTTGGGCGCGCATTTCCTGCAACCGGATGTCTCCCAACTGCCGGGAAAGCGCGGCGTGTTGGGCGGCTTGAGCACGGATGATGTCGACGTATTCCAGGCCGGCCCGGCGATAAAGCCGCAGGTTGGCCAGGTTTTGACCGAAAAATCCGAAGCCTTCTCGGAAAAGAAAAATCGTGATTAGCGCCAAAACAACGATGGCGACGAGGGCGTTACTGCTGAAAAAGGTCTTAATCGCCGCTTCCGTTGTTAATCGGCGGCGCCGGGAAACACTTCTCTCCGGCAGAATCGATAATGACGGGGCGACGCTATCCACATTATGAGGATGCAAATCGCCAACCGAACCAGCAACCGCTTAAATGTTACGATTCTGTGACAGTCCGAGCCGGATTGGCGGTCGGGAGAATGACGCGAATTGTTGTCCCTTTTCCGGGCCCGCTTTCGGCTTCTACTCGCCCGCCGTGAAGCTGGGCGATGTGTTTTACAATCGATAACCCGAGCCCAGTGCCGCCGAGCTGGCGACTTCGCGCCTTGTCAGCACGATAAAATCTCTCAAAGATCCGCGGCAAATCCTCCTGGCCGATGCCGATGCCGGTGTCGCTTACACTCAAGGCGATTTCACCATCGCGGCGTTGGGCCCCAAGATGGATTTTGTCGCCTTTGCCAGAGTATTTCACCGCGTTGTCCAGCAGGTTGTCGAAAATTTCGCGCAGCCGTTCTTCGTCAGCGCGAATGATTGAACAGTCGTCGGATACGTCCACAACTGCTTCCAAACCTTTGGCCGCGAATTTCTTTTTCCAATCGCGGATCAGATCGGAAAGGAGGCGCAGCAGGTCTATCTCGCCCAATTGAAGGCTCGCGCTGCCGGATTCCAATTGAGCGAGAGTGAGCAGATCGTTCGCCAGCAGCCCAAGCCGCTTCGAGTGCTGATCCATCACTTCGAGAATGCGAGCGGTTTCGCCGCGCGGCATTTTTGGATCGTCGAGCATGGTTTCGATGTAACCGCGCAAGATCGACAACGGCGTCCGGAGCTCGTGCGAAACATTGGCAACGAAGTCCCGCCGAATCTCATCGGCGCGTTTCAAGGCCGTGATGTCGTGAAACAAAACCACCGCGCCTGCGGCGCCATTGTCGGCTCCCATCGGCACGGACGTCATTTCAAAGTCGCGTCGGCCAATCATGAGCTCGCCTTGCCCTGGTTTTCGTTGTTTCAATGTTTCCTCAACGATTCGTTGAACCGCAGGATCCCGCACGGTTTCCAGAAGCGGCGAGCCCAGCGAATTCTCATCAGTTGCAAACAAATCGCAGAATGCTGGATTGACCAACGCCAGCCGGTTTTGAGCATCGACCACCAGCAATCCGTCCTGCAGCGCCGACAAAATTGCTTTCTGACCAGATTGGCGCTCGCCGATCTGTTGATCCAATTTTCGTTGGCGCGTGAGAATCTCTTCCAGAGCGACACCTACCCGCCGCGCTTCGCTGCTGCCATCGATCAAAAACGTGCGCGGCTGCTCGCCGCGTCCAACTTGTTTTACCAGTTGCTCCATTTCGTGCCACGGCGCGATCCATCTGCGGCGGACGAAATAAGCAATCGCGATTGTCGCTGCAACGACCGCGAAGAAAAGAATCCAAAACATCACTTTTCGCGCAGACGATAACCAAAACCGCGCACCGTTTCGACAATGTCTCCCGCCTTGCCGAGTTTTTCCCGGAGCCGGCGAACGTGGGTATCGACCGTCCGGGTGTCGATCACGCTTTCGTAACCCCACACTTCGTTCAGCAACCGGTCGCGTTCCTGAACCCGGCCGCGCCTTTGCATCAGTGTTCGCAAAAGTTTGAATTCGAGGCTGGTCAAGCTGACGGCCTTGCCGTTAACTGAAACCTGATGCCGCGCCGGGTCGATGGTGATGGCGCCGGCAGTGAGCCGCTCTTCGGTTTCCTTCCCGTCGCCGCGTCGGAGAATGGCTTTGATTCGTAAAATGACTTCGCGCGGACTGAACGGCTTCACCACATAATCGTCCGCTCCAAGTTCCAAACCGACGATTCGATCAATCTCTTCGGCTTTGGCGGTCAACATCAACACCGGAATCTGCCGCGTCGCCGCATCGGTCTTCAAAATCTTGCAAACCTCAAGCCCCGACATTTTCGGCAGCATCAAGTCCAGAATGATGAAGTCCGGCTTTTCATCGCGCGCTTTGGTGAGACCAGTCGCGCCATCGCAAGCGCTCGAAACAACAAAGCCGCCGGCTTTGCGCAAATTCAGACTCAAAAGATCGACAACATCCTTTTCGTCTTCGACAACGAGAATTCGCTTGCTCGACACCGCGTCCATGCGCGCGAGGGTTTGCGACTCCGGAGCTACTCCGGTTCGCCCGCGACCGCGGATTTCACGCCCGCCTTTTCGTTCAGGATCTGCGTGAACTCTTGCAAACCGGAAACGATCTGCGGCGCCTTGCTCAATACCGTAGTGGCCAGTTTTTCGGCGTAATCGGGGCGGCGCTGCGACATTTCCGAGAGCGCCATCATGACTGCGAGCGCATTGTTAATTGAATGCTTGATCTCGCTGAATTTCTTTTGCAACTGGGCCAGCTCTTCAGGGGAAACGGTGTGACTTGGTTCGTTCATAACTCGGGATTTTCGCTGGAGAAAACGCGTGGCTGTGCTTGACTGATAGGTTCGAGACTTTTCGGCAAAATGCCTGCGCAAGTTATCAGCATCAGTGGTGCCCGCCAGCACAATTTGAAGAATCTCCATGTAGAAATTCCGCGGGAGAAGCTCGTGGTCATCACCGGTTTGAGCGGGTCGGGCAAGTCGTCGCTGGCCTTCGATACCCTCTACGCTGAGGGCCAGCGCCGCTATGTGGAAAGCTTGTCCGCTTATGCCCGGCAATTCCTCGATCAGATGGAAAAGCCGGATGTCGATTTTATCGAAGGCCTTTCGCCGGCCATCGCGATCGAGCAGCGCAGTGCCGGCGCGAATCCGAGATCGACTATCGCCACCACGACCGAGATATACGATTATCTGCGCGTTCTTTTTTCGGCGATTGGCCAACCGCATGATCCCGCAACCGGCAAACCAGTCCATCGACAAACGCCGCAGCAAATTGTCGATCAGGTCGTCGGTTATGAGCCCGGCAGCAAGATCATCGTGCTCGCGCCGCTGGTGCAGAATCAGGTGGGAGAGTTTCGCGACGTTATTGAGAGACTGAAACGCGAAGGTTTTGTCCGCGTACGCGTGGATGGAGAACTCATCGAACTCGATCGCCAGGAGCCGATTCGATTGAAGAAAAGCGAGAAGCACACCATCGAAGCGGTAGTCGACCGGTTGGTGGTGCGCGACGCAATCCGGGTTCGTCTCACTGATTCGGTGGAGACCGCGCTGAAGTGGGGCGGAAACCGCATCGTCGTCCTACGCGAACACCGCAATGATGCGCGATCGTGGGAAGAGTACCGTTACTCGACTGATTATGGGAACGCCGACACTGGATTCACGCTCGGCCAGCTGACGCCGAAACATTTTTCGTTCAACAGCCATCTTGGCGCGTGTCCGGCTTGCCATGGACTGGGAACGCAGCCGGTGATTGATCCCGACCTGATGATCTCCGACCAAACTCGCAGTATCGCCGAAGGCGCGATCACGCCATGGCGACGCGGGACCAAACGGATGCGCGCCTATTACGGGAAACTTCAAGGCGCATTGGTCAAACACTTCCACGTAAACGAGGACGCGCCATTCGCGGATTTGTCCGAAGAATTCAAAACCGCGCTCTACTTTGGAACTAATGGCACACCGATCGAAATGAATTTTAGCGGGAACAGCGATAAGAAACGGCCGTTCGAAGGATTAGTGCCGCAGATGCAGCGGCTTTACGACCAGACCCAGAGCGAGTTCACGCGAAACCGGATCCGCGCGTTCATGACACGGGTGCCATGTAAAGTTTGCGGTGGCGCCCGATTGAAACCGGAAATTCTGGCGGTTACGACCAGGGATCGACAAGGACGCGAGCTGAACATTCACCAATTTAGCGAACAAACTACCGAGGCGGCCGCGCGTTACATCGACAATCTCGAGCTGACTACGGCGCAAAAGAAAATCGTCAACGACGTGGTGCGCGAAATTCAGTCACGACTGCAGTTCATGGTCGAGGTTGGTCTCGGTTATCTGACGCTGAATCGAGAAAGCGGCACTCTTAGCGGCGGCGAAGCGCAACGGATCCGGCTGGCAACGCAAATCGGGTCGGGTTTAACGGGCGTCCTTTATGTCTTGGATGAGCCAAGCATCGGTTTGCATCAGCGCGACAACGCGCGACTGCTCGGAACACTGCGCCGGCTGCGGAACCTCGGCAATTCTGTCATCGTCGTTGAGCACGATGAAGAAACGATCCGCGCGGCCGACCACATTGTCGATCTTGGACCGGGTGCGGGCCCGCGTGGTGGCGAGATTGTCGCCCAGGGAAAGTTCGAGGACATCTTGAGCGCAAAGAATTCGCTCACTGCGGATTATTTGTCCGGCCGACTACGAATTCCAGTGCCGAAGCATCGGACAAAGCCGCGGTCTGTCCGAAACCGTTTAGCCAAGAACGAAGAAGGCTGGCTGGTTGTGAAAGGCGCCGCGGAAAACAATTTGAAGAATATTGAGGTCGCGTTTCCTCTCGGCTGTTTCACGTGCGTGACCGGCGTTTCGGGCAGCGGCAAATCGACCCTGGTCGACGATATTTTGCGGCGCGCTCTATTTCGGCGGTTTTACAATTCGAAAGAGAAGCCGGGCATTTATCGGGCGCTGCGCGGCGTCGAGCAAATCGACAAAGCGATCGTGATCGATCAAGGCGCTATTGGCCGGACACCGCGCTCGAACCCTGTCACTTACACCGGTGCGTTCGGGCCGATTCGAGAGTTATTTGCGCAGCTTCCGGCCGCGCGGGTGCGCGGATATGGCGCGGGCCGGTTCAGCTTCAATGTCAAAGGCGGTCGCTGCGAGAATTGCGAAGGCGGCGGCTTGATCAAGATCGAGATGCATTTTCTGCCGGACGTCTACGTGCAGTGCGAAGTCTGCCATGGCCGGCGCTACAATCGCGAAACGCTCGAGATTACTTACAAGGGAAAAAATATCGCCGATGTGCTCGATCTTACGGTTGATGAAGCGGCACGCTTTTTCCGGAACGTGCCCAGCATTTCAGACAAACTCAACGCGCTCCTGGACGTGGGGCTCGGTTACCTTCAGCTCGGTCAGGCCGGCACGACGCTTTCCGGTGGTGAAGCGCAACGAGTAAAGCTCGCCACTGAGCTGGCAAAAAAGGCAACCGGTCGCACCGTTTATATTTTGGACGAGCCAACTACCGGACTTCATTTCGCCGACATCGAGAAATTGTTGCAGGTTCTGATGAAACTGCGCGACGCCGGCAATACATTGATCGTGATCGAGCATAACCTCGAGATGATTAAGTGCGCGGATTGGATTATCGATCTCGGTCCGGAAGGTGGCGAGCGCGGCGGCGAACTGGTGGCGTCGGGCCTGCCTGAAGAAATTGTCGATGTTGCCGCCAGTTATACCGGCAAGTTTCTGCGACCGTTGCTGCAGAAAAAATGAAACGCGCACGATATCTCACCGCTGCGACTCTGATTGCGCTGGCTGCGTTCGGACGCGCTGAGATTTCAACTCAGTTGGCCGAAGCAGCCGGACCGCTTAGCGAGGGCGTGCCGGAAGTAGCCATCATCCGCCTGCAAAGCCTACTGAAACAAAGCCTTTCGGAGTCGGACTGGCGAGCGGTCGCGGAACGGCTTCTCGAGGCGCTGGTGACGGCAAACCAAACCGCTGACGCGCTCAACCTGGCGGAGGATCCGCGGCTGAGGCAAAGCCCGGCAGCAACTTTTTGGCACGCACAACTACTGGCCGGTTTGCATCGTGAGCCCGAGGCGTTGGTGCTTTATCGGCAGGTTGCCGCCGACAAGAGCTCCAGTTTGCATGGCGAAGCGTTGTTTGGCGCCGCGGAGATGTTGCGGGCGATGGGCCGGCGAGAGGACGCGCTTGAAAATCTCTTGACGCTATTTCGTGATCCGAACTGGAACGTTCGAGCGCAACTACGCGCGGCAGAGATCTATCTCGATAAATCTGACCCCGCCAACGCGCGGCGTTTGTTGGAAAGAGCGCAACCGAAAACACTCGCGGAAAAAAAGGAACGCCATTTCCTCCGAGGTCGCCTGGAGCTAGCGCTCCGACGACCGGACCGTGCCCTCGCAAATTTCGAATCGATTCTGAAACAGCCGGAGGGCGCGACTCACGAAACATTGACGGCGGTCCTTTTCGCGCTGGCAGATACGCATTTACAACAAAACACGCCCGAGATCGGGGACGACGCGCTAGAGAATTTTATCGAACATCGCCCCTCCGATGTCGATCTTGCGCGGATTTTTGCGAAGCTGGATGAGCTCTATCGCGCTGAGCTCAAGCCTTCTCGGGCCGAGCTGGATCGATGGGCCAGGGATCCGGCCGAGCCGCGGCGCGCATTCGCCCAATGGTATCTGGCTCGATTCGATCTGCGGATCAGCCGGCGCGATCGCGCTTTGGAATCGTTCGCGGCGTTGCGAAAAAGCCATCCGCAGAACGCTGCCCTGGTGCCAGCGTTTATCGAGTTTGCCCAACTCCAACTCGAGGAACGCCATTTTGACGAAGCGCTCGGGATTTTGGATGAAGCGCAAAGTTTAAGACCGGAACTGGCTGTGCTCGATCGGCTAAAGCTCCTCGGAGCCGAGATCAACTATCAAGCGAGGCGGTTCGACGCCGCGACGGCCGATTTCGAGCAGATTGCGAATTCGGACTCGCAATTGGCGCCAGTGGCAATGTTCAACGCGGCGCTGGGCGCGCTCCAAAAGGGAGATCAAGCTCGATTCATTGCGACGGCGACCGAGTTTGCCAAAAAAGGAAGCGACGAAAAATCGGGCGCCGACTTGCAATTGGAAGCCGGTTTAGTGGAAGCGGCCAAGGGCGATCCTCGCGCCGCCGAGACTTTAAACAAGTTCTTGCGCCAGTTTCCGAACAGCGAGCGAGCTGCTGATGGTTGGGTGGCACTCGCCGAACTGGCCTTTCATGCGACGCCGCCGCGAATCGATGAAGCACGTAAGAATCTCATCCGAGCCGGGGAAGCAAAGATTACTCCGAGCGCGCTGGAACGCGCCGATTATCTGGCAATTTGGCTGGAGGACACAACGCCAAGCGGCGAAGCAAAGGCTCTCGAGCTGGCAAAACGGTTTATTCAGAAACACGCGGATTCCGGTCTGGTACCTTCGGTTCGAATGAAATTGGGCGAGATTTATTTCCGGCAGGAAGATTTCGCTAATGCGGAAACTCAGTTTGAGACGCTGACCGAGCAGGTTCCAAAAGGACTGTTGACGGAACGAGCGCTCTTTTTCGCGGCTGAGGCAGGGATGGCAAGCATGGCCGCACAATCGCTCGATCGAGCGCTTGTTCTGTTCGGCCGCGTGGTGCAGCTCAACGGCGAATTCAAATGGGCAGCCCGCAACGAGCAGGCAGTGATAGAGCGCAAGTTGGGTAAACCACAGGATGCTCTCGTTCTTTATGATGAAGTGTTGAATGGAACCGCGCGTCCGGCGGAAAAGCGCGAGGCGATTTGCGGCAAGGGCGACATTTTCTTTGAGCTGGCAGCGAACGATGCACAGAACTATCAGCGTGCGATTGAAGCTTACGATCGACTGGCGGCGGATCGGGAAGCGCCGCCCCATTGGCGGAATCAAGCGCTTTTCAAGAAAGGCCTTTGTTTGGAAAAGAAAGCCGACCGCGGCGGCGCGCTGGCTAGCTTTTATTCGATCCTAGAGGAAGCAACTCGAGGCGATCGCCCCCGTGAATTTTTTTGGTTTTATAAGGCAGGATTCGATGCTGGCCAGTTGTTGGAAGCTGACGCCAAATGGGAGTCGGCAGCGGCTGTTTACGAAAAGCTGGCAACCGCCGGTGGCAGCCGAAGCGCTGAAGCGCGGGAGCGGCTCGATCGGCTTCGGCTCGAGCACTTTTTGCGTCAAGAGTAACGCGGCGTTTTCGCTTGCCTTTGGCATCGAAAAGGCTCAACCTTTCAATATGACAACTGTAACTAAGGCATGTGGCTTGTGCGGTTGGTCGCTGCGATGCGCAACAGTCGCGATTTCAGTCGCGTTTTGCGCGTCGGCTTTTGCTGCTCCGAGCAAGAGCGTCGCAACCTCGAAACAACAAACCGTTGTGAAGAGCAAGAGATGCGTCGCTATAATCACAGGTTCGGCCGTTCGACAGAACTGTGACAGGCTCGGCGTAATCCCGACCACAGCGTACCAGCTCGACCGAATTGGCGGCCACTCCGCAACAAACGATTAAATTTTAGCGAATTGATTTTCGCTGGAATTGATTTCCGGCGCCCTCACGCCGGCGGTGGTTATTTGTTTTTGTCTCGAATTCTTAAAGCGCGCAGCCCGCGAGCTACTCTCTGGATGTACAACGTACGGCAGCGGGAGTCTGCGCCTTAGCCAGGGCAGTTTCGCCGGTGTTTCGCGTGAATTTTCCTGATCGGATATTGCGGGATGTAGCTTCCATTCCTTTGATTATCCGCGTAAGCGCGCCGTTGACCGGGCAATCCAAACCATGCGTTTGCCCAAGCGTTGCCACGGCGCCGTTGAGATAATCGATTTCGGTAACGCGGCCGTGCAAAAGATCCTGCCGCATCGAAACGATGTTATGCGAGCCGGCATAGGCGGCGTTGATCTCTGCCATCAAGTCGGTCTGCAGGGAAACGCCCTCCTCCGCCGCCACGGCCAGGCATTCGTCAATGACCAGTTGTTTGAGGCGGTTTAGCCCTGGGTCGACAATCCCGCCGACTTCGCTTCCAATTATCGTCGTAATCGGGTTTACGACGCAGTTATAGACGAGCTTGCGCCAAATTTCTGTCGTCATATCACCCGGTATTCGACAATCGAGTCCCGCTCTATTCAGAACAGTGACGATGCGCGGGCTGCGCTCGTGATTCTCGAGCAGCGTGTGACCGCTAGCCATGTACCGAATTAGACCGGCACGCTCGAAAGTCGCGCCGAACTGCGAAATTCCCCGAAGCACGACACCGTGCTCGCGAAGAGCTTTTCGTACGACTGCCTCGCTATTCAAGCCATTCTGAAGCGCAACCACGATCGTATCATCGCGGACGAACGGCGCGACTGGCTCCAGTGCCGTCGCTGTTGCCGGCACTTTGGTCGTTAGCAAAATCAGCGTGTCAGGTTCGAGTTTCTCAACGCGCGTCGTTGCGTCTACGCGAACAGTTTGCGCCTCTATGCCTTCGATGCGCAGACCATTTTGTTCAATCGCACGAACGTGATCAGGCCGTCCGACAAGCGTAACATCATTAGAGCCGGCGAGCTTCGCGCCGTAAAGACTGCCGATGGCGCCGGCGCCAAGGACAATAATCCGCATGACCAGCAGACCCTAGCACGCCCGCAGATTGGCCGCGACGCTAAAGGTCCAGTGCTGGATCCCCTGGGAATGCGATCGCTTATAGCGATTGCACGGGGGGAGCCTGAGCGAGAGTGCGCAAACGGGACACCTGCGCCAGGGCGGCGCGCGCCTCCTCGTTGCGGCCCATTTTCTCGAGAATGTTGGAAAGCAAGACATACTGGCTCGGTTGATCCGGCTGTCGCGCGATGGCTCGTCGTTGGATCTGCGCGGCTTCATCTAGTCGGCTCTCACTTATCCGGATTAGGGCGAGCAGTCGTAAGGCTTCGGCATCGTGAACATCGAGCCGGCTAGCTAGGCGAAGCTCGGTTTCAGCGCGCTGAGCGTCATTTTTCTGAGCGTAGAGATGGCCTAGTGCCAGAGCGGCGCCGTGGTGCCACCAGTTATCGGAAGCGAACTTTTCGACGAGATGTATAGCCGCGTCTGGCCCTTGGGTTAGTCGGAGCACTTCAGCCTCGAAAGAAATCAGGTCCCAAACTTCTGGATAGTCAGTGCGCGCTTCCTCTAGCATCTTTAGCGCGGCTGTGTCGTCTCTGGCTTCGTGGCGAAGCTGCGCCAAACTCAGTGCCGCCCCCCACGTCCGCGGATAATCTTTGCGGGCCTGCGGCGCCATCTTGGCGGTTGCCGCGAATAGCGCTTCCGCTTCGGTCTTTTTACCCTCCAAGTTTAGAAGCGCTGCAAGGGTGTTGCGGCCAACAGGATAGTCTGGCGCTACCTGGACAACTCGGCGCAAGAGTTTTTCCGCTTCGGTGTAATCGTGATGACGGACGTAAACCTGCGCAAGGTTCACTGCTACGCGGCCGCTTATTCCGCCGGCAGCGAGTGTTCGCTTGTAGAATGTTTCCTCGTTGAGCCAATCGCTGCTCCGAATGAAACTGCGCGCACCCAGGGCGATGACGGCAATAGTCGCCGCGCAACTAATCGATCTGCGCCAATGACCTGGAATTTCGATGACGCAACCGGCCACAAAAACAAGAATGCCAACGCTCGGTAGATAAAGCCAGTGCTCGGCGACGGTCGCGTTGAGCTGCGCGATGTTTGATATCGGGAGATAAGAAGCAAGAAACCAGCATGCCCCGAAAATCCTGACTCGTTGGCCAACACCACTCTTCGCGATACCGTAAATAAGTACGCCGAGAAATATCAATCCCAAGATCGACAGATACTCGATGCCTATTTCATTCCGCCAATCAGCATTTGTGCGCCACGTGTCCGGATCCACCACGGTACGTTCCATGTGCAAATTCCTGGGAAAAACCATCAATCGCGCGTAATCGCCAAGACAGCGTGCCATTAGTGTCGCGCGAACTGGAGCCGACCAACCGGCCTGTGCCTGGGCAACTTGGCGTTGCTCGGGAAGTTGCCGAAGACCGGCGTAAATCGCGAGAAGAGCAGCACAGCAAATGATCGCGCCAAGGCGTCGACGAAACGAAATTCTTTTCTCGATCCACAGCAGATGCACGACAAACAGGACGATCCAGATGCACGCGATCTCTCGCGACAGAAGAGCGAGTAGCCCGCTGGTGGCGGCCAATCCGTAAACTGCCACCCGAACCAGCCGTCGCGACGTGACTCCGGCTTTCAGGAACAACAGCCACCCGCCGGCGGCAAAGGAGAACGCCAGACTGTCGGCTCGGCCCGAAATGTAATCCACCGCGGCGCTGTGCACGGGATGCACCACCCAAAGCATCGCGACGAGAAAAGCGGCATTCGAAATCCACGGTATCCGTTTTTGAACCCGATGCTGAACGAATATCGATCGGTCCCGAAACAAGAACGAGCCGAGTAGATGTCGAAGTAGGAAATAAAGCAGAATTCCGGAGCCGGCGTGCAGCAGCGTATTGGTGAGGTGGAATCCAAATTCGTCGGTGTTCCAAAAGAAATAATCAAAGATGAACGAGATATTTTGAACAGGTCGGTAGTGGGCCGAGAACGAATCCAGAAACAAGTGGTGGCGGAACGTTTCCAGAATAAGGAGCGGACTTTTAATGAAAGGGTTGTCGCGCGAGAGATATTGGTCGTCCCAAATTCGTTGGCCTTGTAAGGCAGGCCCGTGAACTACAATTCCGGCGAACCCGATAAGGAGCGCGCGAAGCCAGTCGCGCTGGCAGATTCGCCGCAGAGATACCAGCAGGCGCCGGAGCGACGACGGTGGACACTGTTCCGGACCTGGATTTGGCCTAACGAGTGGGATTGAGGCAGGCATGAGATTGAGTCCCGCTCCGGACTTTACTAAGACGCGGGAGCGTCTCTCCCCAGGCGAACGGAAGTTTTTGTCATACCGGTAAAGTTATGGACCGTAGGGCGACCAGAACCCGGTTCCCGCTACGTCGGACAACACGTTGAGGTCGGACTGCGGAACCTGCGGAATTTGATCCACTGTCTGCGCGCCATAGGGCGTGCCAAGCACACTTGCCCCGGTGTTAAACAGTGTTGCATTCTTTTTGACATAACTCGTCCAATCTGCAGTGCCCACCGGATCACCGCTCTTACGACTCGTTTCGATTGCGTACTGATCGACGGCTCCGTCAATCATTCTTAGATCGTTGAGAATCCTCGAAGCTTGAGACCGTTTGCGAGCCCGCAGGAATCCGGGGACCGCGATCGCGGCCAGCAATGCGATGATTGCTACTACGATCATGAGCTCCACCAGCGTGAAGCCGGCGTGTTTGACGTGCAAACCTCTGGACGCGGACATGATTGCGATGCTTTGGGATTTGTTCCTAAGCGAATTGCGATCGTCGGATTTTCGCCCGTTTTTCACGACTCATTCCCTGCCACTCCGGGTCAAACCGCGAATGACAGGAGAATGAATCGTCAGATTCCTTACGGACCGTAGGGCGACCAGAATCCGGTTCCCGCTACGTCGGACAACACATTGAGGTCTGCGTTTGGCACCTGTGGGATGGAGTCGACGGTCTGAGCACCGTAGGCGGTGCCAAGGATGCTCTTGCCCGTGTTGTAAAGGACCGAACCCTTCTTCAAGTAGTTCGTCCAATCGGCGGTTCCGACCGGGTCATTGGTTTTCCGGTTTGTTTCGATCGCGTACTGGTCAACCGCTGAGTCGATCATACGCAGATCGTTCAGAATCCGGCTAGCTTGCGACCGTTTGCGGGCCCGGAGGAATCCGGGCACGGCGATCGCCGCGAGCAACGCGATGATCGCGACCACGATCATGATTTCCACGAGGGTGAAGCCCCCGCGGCGTTTGTTGATGGCGTTTAACATGCTATTGCTTTCTTTATCTTTCTTGTTTGTTTGACTGCGCTCCGCGATACCAATCGCGGATCGTCCTTTTGGGAGCAGCGTTGATGCCAACCAGGGCGTTTTTTACGAATTTTGGAGCCTCGGGGCCGAGTTGCGAATGACGACCCGGCAGCCAAGTCTCCCCCGGCAAACCTACTACGCCGGGGCGCACGTATCGTGCTTGAATAATGGTGTGAAGTTCTTGAAATCGGTCTTCCGACGTTCTCTCGGCATCGGCCATTACATTTTTGCAGTCGTCTTTCTCCTGCGGATCATCGTCCTGGCGCGGCTGACGGTTTCTCCGTTCTTGCTCCCCATGCGCGGAGACATGCATTTCTATGATGACTGGGCGCAACGAATCCTGCACGGTCAGCTCACCGATCATCTGGCGTTCTACGGTTTGCCACTCTACGCCTACTTGCTCGCGCTGATTTATAAACTGGTGGGCTATGGTCCATTCGTCCCCGGCTTGTTGCAGGCCTGCCTCGACGCCGGGACAGCCGTGATTATTTACAAACTCGGCGTTCGCATCTTCACAAAACCAACGGAAGACGACGAGCAGACTCCCAGGAACCGTCCGTTGAATTTCGTTCTACAGAAGCGCGGCGACTTAATTGGCGGCACCGCCGCGCTCGGTTGGGGATTCTTCGCGCCAGCCCAGGCATACGCCGTCATTCTGATGCCGACAGCAGGTCTGATTTTTGTTTTTTGGTTCTTAGTTTGGCGGATCGTCCGAACAAAGGCCGCGCCAGGACGGATTGAATCCCTCGCTTACGGTGGACTTGTTGGCTTCGCCGCGATGGGCGTTGCGACCATCCTTTTCCTCATTCCGTTGTTGCTCGGAACAATCTTTTGTAAGCCAGCTCAGCCCAAACCGACTCGCCCATTCGTTGCGAAACTAACTGCCACCGCGCTTCTCTTTCTCGGAATTGGGATCGGCGCTTCGCCTTGCTGGATGCATAACCGCTTTATCGCACGCGATCCCGTTTTTCTATCGGCGCACAGCGGGGTTAATTTTTGGATCGGCAACAACCCGCGGGCGACTGGCTATCCCCGGTTCCCGCCCGGATTGCATGCTGGTCAGGAAGTAATGCTAAAGGATTCCATCAATGTGGCTGAAGCCGCCGCTGGCCATCCGCTCAGGCGATCGGAGGTCTCTGCCTACTGGTCCGGAAAAGCAAAAGATTATATCCGCCATCACTTCGGCGAGTGGCTGAAATTACTATGCGCGAAAGCGAAAAATTTTTGGAACGCATTTCAATACGACGATCTCAGCATGATCACCGCCCTGCAAGAGCACCATGTGATCCTTCCCGGGCTGCGGTTTGGAATTGTCGCTGCGCTAGCGATTCCAGGCCTGCTGCTCGCGTACCATCGGTTCCCTCTCTCACGCTGGGTTATCGGGGCGATCATGCTGCATATGATATCGCTGCTTAGTGTTTTTGTGACGGAGCGATATCGACTTGCGGCCGTACCCGGTCTGCTCTTGTTTAGCGTCTACAGCGTGATCGAGCTGTGGCAGAACTGCGCGACGGACAATTACCGGCGTGCGACCGCTTACTTGATTCTTCTTAGCGGCGGGACCTGGTTCGTTTCGATTCCGAAGCACGACCCGTCGCTCTGGGCTCTCGACGGCTACAATTCGGGATGGCAGGCCCTCGAATCGAACGATCTGGCGACAGCTGAGCAGAAGCTAAAAATTGCTTATGCTTACGTCCCTGAAAACGCCGAGGTCAATTTTGCCTTGGGCAATCTGTGCCTCGGACAGGGGAACAAGCCAGCGGCGAAATCGTATTACCTCGCCACGCTCCGTCTCGACCCAAGCCACGAAGGGAGTTACAACAATCTCGGCATTCTGGCGCTGGAAGAGAAACGCTGGGATCTGGCGGCAAAGTTTTTTGCGAAAGCGCTCCAACAGAATCCGCGCGACGCGAAAACCTATTACCTGATCGCACAAGCGCATTTCAACAGCGGCGATCTTCAGAATGCCAGCGCGGAAATTGCTCAAGCGCTCAAACTGAATCCAACTCAGCCGGAATTCCTGGCACTTCGGGCCCAGATATTAACGGCGTCCAACGATGAGCGGTGATTCCGAGTGTCGAGCCCGTCTCCTTTTGGTTTCAGGAAATCGTTGATTTGATAGGCTAAGAGGCGGTTTCAGGGAAATCGTTATCGGATTTTCTCGCTGCCAACGCACCTGCAATAAACAGATTGCAGACTGTGCAATAACCGGCCGATTTTTTCGGTGTTTCTGAACTGTCGGCTCGATCCGCGTGTGGCATTCATGCTGCTACAACTCGCAATTGACGCTGGAAAGTCATGTTTCAAACGGTGGTATTTCCCATCTCAAAGAATCTCTATCTCTTCCTTCTCGCGGTGATTCTCTGCGGTGGGATTTTTCTGCGGTTTTCTCCCACGGCCTCTTTCAAGGGGCGCGGTTTCGATGAAGTTGTTTATGCTGAGTACGTCAGCCTCTTGGATAGCAGATCGCTGTTGGACTATCCCGCGATTTGCCAACAATATGTCGAGTTGCAGAACAGGCGTGACGAAGCGCTCTTGCCTCCGACTCGGTTCCTCTATGTTTACGCGGGTCACCTTTGTCGCGTGATCAGCCATGAGTCCGCCTACCTGGCGCTAAAGCATGTGTCGGCTCTATTCACAACACTGACACTGTTTCTTACTGCCATTTTCTGTTGCCGGCTTGCAGGACGCGCCGCATCCCTTGGCGTCACGGCCTTAATGAGTGTCGCAATGAACCAAATCCATCAATCGCAGCACGTGATGATCGACGGTTTTTTTACATTTTGGACCCTCCTGGCGTTGTGGAGTCTTTGGGAAAGTCTTCGCCAACCTAATCGGATCCCGTGGCTCGTGGTTTACGCGGGAGCGCTCGCGGCTCTTGTGATGACGAAAGAAAACGCGTTCTTCATCTTTGTTGCCATTTGCTCGCTGCTCGTAGCCAATCGTTGGTTGAAATTTGGAACTGTAACGCGCCCTCTGGTTCTTGCTACTTTCGCCGGCGCGCTGTTCGGCTTTGCCCTGGTTGTATTGCTTGCCGGCGATCTCAGCACCTTTCTCGAAATGTATCGCCTCCTAATGGCAAAATCTATTGTGTTGCCTTACGCAATCATGACCGGAGACGGGCCCTGGTACCGATATCTGGTCGATCTGATACTCGTTAGTCCGCTCGTCGTACTTCTCGCCACAGGCGCCGCCTTTCGGCTATCTGCTGAGGACAACAAGCCTCTCCTTTTCTTGTTCCTCTTTTTCGGTTTCACTTTTGCGGGGATGGCAAGCGTGAAGCTCGGCTGCAACCTGCGCTATACCACCATCTGGGATATGCCATTACGTCTTTTGGCTTTTTCCCAGCTTGGTTTGCTTACTGCGCACTTTGGACGACACCACGCCGCGTTGCTTCTCGTCCTGGCAACCGTTGCGCTCTGCGCTTTTGAGCTACGCCAGTATTTTGTTTTCTGTGTGGATTGGCCTGCCTACGCGCTGGTGCCGAGTGATTTGCTGCATGCCACTCGCATCATCAAATAACGATGATGACGGACTTTTCAATCGTTATTCCGTGTTACAACGAGGAAGAGGCGATTCCTGCCCTACTCTCCGGTCTTGTGCCGTGTCTCGAGCAGTGCATCGGTCGCGGATGGGAAATTATCTTTGTCGATGACGGCAGTCGAGATCGGTCGCTGGATCTGATTGGATCCGCACATGCGTCCGATCGCCGGATCAAGGCGATCGCACTCAGCCGCAATTTTGGCCATCAAGCGGCACTCTCATGCGGTCTTTCCTTCGCAAGCGGGGAGATTATCGGCGTAATGGATTGTGATCTCCAAGACACACCCGAGGTGCTGCTAAAGCTCTACTCGCGAGTGAAGGACGAAAATTTCGATGTCTGTTACGGAGTGCGCGGACGACGCGAGGCATCAACGCTAAAGAATGCATGCTACCGGGTGTTTTATCGAATAATGCGTGCGCTTTCAGAACACCCTTGGCCGGAGAACGCGGGCGATTTTTCTGTCTTTAATCGGCGTGTTCATCGAGCAATCCTGAGCTTGCCGGAAACGGTTCGCGTTTTGCGAGGATTGCGGTCCTGGGTCGGTTTTCGACAGACCGAGATCGCAGTTGAGCGGCCGCAGCGGAAGCACGGAACGACGAAATATAATTTTTTCCGACTTTGGTCACTTGCTCTCAGTTCTTTGACCGGCTTCAGCTACGTGCCGCTGCGCATGGCGAGTATGATCGGAATGGCGATGGGCTTTTTCAGCCTGCTGCTTGCAACCCTGTTCTTGCTCAACCGCTGGATCCCGGCGTTCACACTTTTCGGCTACAACATTGGTGCAAACCCGGGCACGACTACTATAATCCTTTTCCTCGCGATTGTTTCTTCGATGCTCTTTTTCTGCCTTGGTATTATGGGCGAATATCTCGTGGTTCTGTTGAAAGAGGTAAAAGGCCGCCCGATCGCGATCGCCGAAGGATTGATTGGAGATCTCACGGTGCAGGCGCCGACGAGCGCGATCGTTTCGGCAGTCACAGAGCAACAGCCATTTCCCTTCGTCGTCGAGGATGCGACCTCCAGCCAGCGCGGAATCAATAAGGGAGTGGACTTATCCGTGCAGGGACATCAGAAACCCGGGCACGTGCTTTGTGAAAGTAACCAACACGCCTTCCCATTTATCTTAGCAGAACGCAACTGAGATTCTGCGGATATACTTAGTCACTCATAGCATGAGAAGCGATATTGCATATTTTTCGGAATGTGAACCGGTGAGCATGGGGGACGAGTGGTTCGAAATCGCCTCTACGGAGCACTTTTGGATCCGACGTCGCTTCGACGTATTGCGAAAGCTGACACCAGCATTTAATTGGGCTCAGCTTAAGCTGGCCGAAATTGGCAGTGGCACCGGGCTGCTTCAGCGTCAGTTCGAAGACTATTTCGGTGCAGAGGTTGATGGCTTTGACCTAAATCAAACCGCGCTGCAAAACGCGGTCACTCGCAAGAGCCGGTGTATCTGTTACAATATTCATGCACGGCTCGACCAATTGCGCGCCGCGTACGACACGATCGTTCTTTTCGATGTGATCGAGCATATTGAAGACGATCGGCGATTCCTAGAGTCCGCACTTTTTCATCTTAAAGATAGCGGTGCACTCATCGTCAACGTTCCCGCCTCCAAGTCGCTCTTCTCGGCTTACGATAGGGCGGCCGGACACGTGCGGCGATACGAAGTCCAGGATACCAACGCGCTGATGAAAGCCTGCGGGCTGACGATAACCGCTTGGACTTATTGGGGTTGGCCGCTGCTGCCGCTGTTGGCCGTCCGCAAGCGCTGGCTGAAAAAGTTCACCAATGAGGAAAAAATTCTACAGCAGGGGTTTGGGCCTCGCGGTCCACTCGTGAACACGGCGCTGCGTGTGTTAGCGTGCTGTGAGCCCATCCCGCAGCATGTAGCAGGAACTTCGCTCATGCTCGTGGCGCGGCGCGGCTGAGTTTGCTTGTTTCTAACCGCCGTCGCGATCGTGGTCGCGGCCCATGGCGAGAATTGCGTCGGCGGTCTTGAGGAGCGCTCGGTCGTCGTTGTCGCCGAGCCTGCGGAGCGCGCGCCCTGCACACCCGCACATTCTCAAGGCGCCTTATTCGCCAGCGGCAAACTAGGCCACGACGACCCAGCATTTCGCGTAGCAAGGTCGAAGTTGCAGCTGGCTCCGGCATGCGCTGAATGGCCAGGTTCGCCGGATGCCCTCGCACGCTGTTATTTTCCCAACGCCGAATCCGCCGCGCGTAAAATGAATTTGTCGTCGTTGTCGCTCAAACCGGCCAGATAATTGCGGATTCGTCGGAATGATTGGCGCAGGAAAAGTTCGGCGGCCGTGTTTTTGGCCGAGGGTAATTGGCCGTTGCCTTGCCCGAACTGAATCTCCGAATCCCACCGGCTCAGCGTCGCCGCCGATGCGAACAAATCCATCGCCGCGCCGGCGATGCGTTCCTGTACGAGCTGCATGTCGAGGATTGGCTCGCGATATAGAACGAGAGATTTATTGACCGCCAAATTGAAACGCCAAATCGAGCGCCCGAGCTGATTGGCGAACGTTTTCAGTTCCGCACTCCGCACCGGCACGTCAGGAATTCGCACCGTCGCGCCGAGTCGGCTTATTCCTGCACTCCAGGCTTTTCCGATTCCCCCTTCGCGCGTCGGCTTCAACATAGTGTCGTAAATTTCCTTGAACTCCATGCCCGGTCCACGCATTCCGACGAGCGCGATGAACGACTCCAGCACTTCGTTCGCGCCCTCGCCGATCTGATTGATCCGGGCGTCGCGCAACATTCGCTCGAGTGGAAGATCGACAAAGTAGGCCGAGCCACCGTAGATCTGGAACGCGTCGTTGATGCATTCCCACAGCCGCTCGGTCGTGAACACTTTGAGCATTGCCGTCTCGAGCATGTAATCTTCCAGACCGCGGTCGATTAGTGCTGCTGTGATAGCGGTCATCGCTTCCATCGCGTAGGCATCGGCTGCAATGCGCGCGATTTTCTTTTTCACTAAATGGAAATCGCCGAGCGTTTTGTTGAATTGCTTTCGCGTATTTGCGTGCTTCACCGCGAGCTCGAGACACGTTTTGGCCGCGCCGGTGCAGCACGCGCCGAACGTGGTTCGACCAAAATCCAAAACCGTCAGCGCCACTTTCAAACCTTTGCCGGGTTTCCCCAAAATATTCTCCTTCGGCACTTTCACATTGCGCATCGCAAATCGCCCCGTTGCCGTTCCGCGAATTCCGGTCTTCGCCATGCGCGGTTCCAGCATTTCGAAGCCAGGCATGTCCGGCGTCACTAAGAATGCAGTGATCGATGTCTTGCCCGGTTTTCCAGGAACTGGCGTCCGGGCCATCACCGTGAGCACCTGGGCGATTGCCGCGTTGGTGATGTAACGTTTTTCGCCGTTCAAGATGAAATGCGATCCATCTTCGCTCGGTGTCGCGGTCATTTGCACATTCGCCGCGTCTGAGCCGGCTTCCTTTTCGGTCAAGGCGAATGCGCCCAGCCATTCGCCAGTGCAAAGTTTCGGCAGCCATCTCTGTTTTTGTTCGTGCGTGCCGAACAACAACAACGCGCGAATGCCGATCGAATGATGTGCGTTCACGAACACCGATGTCGATGCGCAACGGGTTCCGATCTCTTCCAGAATTTTCGTGTTCGCGAGCTGTGAGAATCCGTGTCCGCCGTACTCCGCGGGCGCGGTCATCCCCAAAACGCCAACCCGACCGAGCCCGTCAATCACTTCCCGCGGAATGTCCGCTTGTCGATCTATCTCCGCGGGATCGAGCCCAGCATCGAGAAACGCGCGCAACTCTTTGAGAGTTTGATCGAGCTGCGGTTGCTGCGCCGTCGGAATCCGCGGATACGGCATCATCCAATCAGAGACGAAATGCCCCGCGAACAATCCCTTCGCAAAACCGAGCGCCTGCGGACCGGTGAACAACAGTTCCTCGGCCTGCCGCATTTCCTTCTGTCTCTGGAGTTCGGCTTCAGTCATGGGAAATAAAACAACCGCCGACGTATCATCGGCGGGCTACAAAGTTTAGCTATTCGGCGGTGTATGTCTACCGCGCAGCTTCGCTTCGTTTGAACAAAATCGCTCTCTCAGCTACAGCCCTGGCTGGTGCCGCATTCGGTGCAGACGCCGCAGGCGCCGGCCCGGATCACTTTGTCGCTTCCGCAATGCGAGCAGATGATGTCCATGAACATGTTCCCGAGCGCTTCCTGAACACGATCGGCGTGACTGTGGCCGTTACCTACGACCTGCGGTTCGCCGTCGTTCGATGAATGGCTCGTGATCACGTCGAGAATTTCTTTTTCGCCGGTGCGCGCGAGATCCGAGACCGGACGATTGAGCGCCTTCTTCTCCATCTCCGGAATTTCTTTCAATGGCAATTCGGACTGGCTGCGGTTCGGCGAAGTTGCTTCCTTGTAACCTTTGATAAATTGGCAGGCCAACCATCGGAACACGTAGTCGGTGATGCTGGTCGCGTTTCGAATGTCGGGATTTTTGGTGAATCCGCTCGGCTCGAACCGTTGGTAGGCGAATTTCTTCGCCAAGCTTTCGAGTGGCACGCCGTACTGAAGCGCGATCGAAGTGAGCGTGCCGACGGTGTCCATCAATCCGCCAATGGTGCTGCCTTCTTTCGACATGGTGATGAACAGTTCGCCCGGCTGACCGTCTTCGTACAAGCCGACCGTGATGTAGCCCTCGTGCCCCGCGATCTCGAATCGGTGGGTCAACGACATTCGCGTGTCGGGCATGCGATGCCGCAACGGCTTGTCCATTTTGCCGCGCATTTCTCGAAGTTCATCTTCCAGCTCGAGAATCCGTTTTTGGAAATCTTCGCGATCAACCGTGACATCCAACGCAACATCGACATCTTCGGTGGTGCCCCCCATGTCGCGTGTCTTGCGCGTGTTCAACGGCGCCGATCGCTTTGAGCCTTCGCGATAAATTGCGATCGATTTCAACCCAAGCCGCCAACCTTCGACGTAGCTGTTCATGATGTCGTCAACGGTCGCGGTTTCCGGCAGGTTCACCGTTTTCGAAATCGCTCCGCTCAAGAACGGTTGGGCCGCGGCCATCATTCCGAGGTGCGCCATATAATTAAGGGAGCGCTCGCCTTTGAACGGTTTGAATGCGCAATCAAAGATCGGGAGATGTTCCGGCTTGAGTCCCGACGAGATTGTCGATCCATCGGAATCGATAACGTCCTCAATGGTGTCGAACGCGTCGATGTGGGCGATGATCCGGTCGACCTCTTCGGAATTGTAACCGAGTTTTTCCAGCGCCGGCTTCACCGTCTGGTTCACGATTTTTAACATGCCGCCGCCGGCGAGCAGTTTGTATTTCACTAGCGCGATGTCGGGTTCGATTCCGGTCGTGTCGCAGTCCATCAGAAAACTGATCGTGCCCGTCGGCGCGAGCACCGTAACCTGGGCGTTGCGATAACCGTGGCGCTTGCCAAGATCGGCCGCGCGCTTCCAAGTCCTGGCTGCTTCCTTTTTTAGATAGGCGAATTCATCGGCCTCGGGAATCCCGTTCACCGCGCACCGATGCAAATCGATCACTTCGAGCATCGACGCGACGTTGCTTTTTCCAGCCGGTTTCGGAACGCCGCTGCAGCGGGCGTCTTTGTAACCTGGGAACGGTCCGAGCGCTTGCGCCATTCGAGCACTTTGCTCATAGGCTTCGCCGGTCATGATGGACGTGACCGCGCCGCACAGCGCGCGGCCTTCCACACTGTCGTAACCGTATCCGTAGCTCATGATCAGCGAGCCGAGATTGGCGTAGCCGAGTCCGAGGGTCCGGAAAATGTGCGAGTTCTCCGCAATCTCCCTGATCGGATAACTGGCGTTATCGACCAGGATCTCCTGAGCGGTAATAAAGACGCGCACAGCGGCTTTGAATCGCTCGACATCGAACCCGCCGTCAGCGGTTTTGAATTTCATCAAATTCAGTGACGCGAGATTGCAGGCCGTGTTGTCGAGAAACAGATATTCGCTGCACGGATTGGTGGAATTTTGGCGGCCAGTTCCTTTGCAGGTGTGCCATTTGTGAATCGTAGTATCGAACTGCATTCCAGGATCGCCGCAGATGTGGGTGCCCTCGGCGATTTTCCGGAGCAGTGCGCGCGCATCCTTGCGTTCGCATGGCTGACTGTCTGTCACCCGGCGGGTCCACCATTCGCGGCCTTCCAGCGCGGCTTCCATGAACTCGTTGCTCACCCGGACGCTCAGGTTTTCGTTTTGATACATCACCGAACCATAAGCATCGCCGTTGTAGCTGCCGTCGTAACCTTGCTCGATCAGCGCCCATGCTTTCTTCTCTTCTCTTTGCTTGGCGTCGATGAACTCTTCGATATCCGGGTGCCAATCTTTGAGCGTGTTCATCTTGGCGGCACGCCGCGTCTTGCCGCCGCTCTTCACCACGTTGGCGACCTGGTCATAAACTTTGAGGAACGAAAGCGGTCCGCTCGGTTTGCCGCCGCCACTCAATTTTTCTCTGGTCGATCTTAGGGTCGAAAGATCGGTTCCGGTGCCGCTCCCGTACTTGAAGAGCATCGCTTCGCTCGTTGCCAGACGCATGATGTCTTCCATCGTGTCTTCGACGTTCTGGATAAAACAGGCGCTGCCCTGCGGATATTCGTATTGAGTGGGCGCGCGTTCCGCTTTTCCCTTCGCCCGATTGTAAAAATAATTTCCTTCACCGGCGCCTTTGCCGATGCCGTACTCATGATAGAGACCGACATTGAACCAGACCGGCGAATTGAACGCGCCGTGTTGATTTAAACAGAGCCAGGTCAGTTCGTCGTAAAAAGTTTCCGCGGCTTCGGCATCGGCAAAATATCCGTCGGCGATTCCCCAATCGGTGATCGTCCGCGTTACCCGATGAATCAATTCGCGCACCGAGCTCTCGCGTCCGCTTTTGCGCGGGTCGGTTCCGTGCGCGATGTCGCCGTAAAAATATTTCGAGACCGCGATCTTGGTGGCCAAGGCGCTCCAGTTCTTCGGCACTTCAACGTTCTCCTGTTTGAAAATCACCGTGGCGCTGTCGTCGGTAATTTCCGCGGTGCGCCGTTCCCACTCGGTTTGCTCAAACGGCCGAATATTCGCGTCGCTGAACACGCGCTCGAAATGCAGACCGCCGGTTTTGGCCGACCTATTCCGGCGGCGATCGGCAGCTTTGCGCGGTTTGTTCAGCGTGGACGGCGGGATTCCGGGTTTGAGTTGGATCATGATGACACTTCCTAGAACTGGTGAATTAGCGGTGAATTATTGCCTACAGCCGGGCTAACAACCTGTGAATTCTGGCGAACAACAAGTAATAGCGGAGGCCTTCGGCGGACATACAATATGCGGGGCAAAGCGGGCCGAGATCAAGCCCTTAATTGTGACATTTTTCGATCGGCCTCAGTTCAGCGCCGAAAAGCTGGTTGGGTCCATGAAATACCGGTCAATGTGGTCCACCAGCGGTCCGTTTTTCTCCGATTCGGCCTTAACTTTTTTCCATTCCGGGTCGGCTTGAAAATCGGCCCAATTCTTCTCCGCTTCCTGACGGCTTGGATGCTGCAAAATGTAAACGAAAAGGTCTTGAGAACTCGGCGCGTCTTCGGGCGACCAATACCCGATGCTTTTCATATTGTGCCGCCGAAAAATCGCGTCGGTGTGATTGCCAAACCGAGCTTTCAGTTCGTCAATCTTGCCGGGATTAACGTGATACAAGCGCAGCTCGTAAACGTGATGTGGAGATTCTGCATTAGATCCACGCAGCGTGTTGAAACCGAGTATCAACGCCGCGCCGCAAAGAAAAGTTAAAAGAGGAGAGGCTTTCATGTCGCGAAGATACGGCGGCGCTGCTCCCGGGTCGAAGTCATTAACTGGCGGAAGGGGTGGGATTCGAACCCACGGTGGGTTGCCCCACGCTCGATTTCGAGTCGAGTGCCTTAAACCGGACTCAGCCACCCTTCCCAAACGCGGCGTTAGTATGAGAGGCAGAGCCTTGATTGCAAATTCGCAGCCTCTCCATAAACGGGGCGACTTGTCCGAACCGCTCACGCCGCCGAGGGAAACCATCGGCGATAAAGTGCGCCTGCTCACGCGAGGCAAGTTGCCCTATAAGATCCGCTGGCAATCAGAGGTCGTTCAGGCGAATCCGGCGCACGGTTTCATTATTCGCGCGACTGGAGATTTCGACGGCCGCGGCATCTGGTCACTCAACCAGCAAGGCAGCGAGGTTGTACTGACATTCGATTGGCGATTGCGCACGCAAAAACCATTGCTTCGAAATTTATCATGGCTTTTCAAGCCGCCGTTTCGCTGGAACCATCGTTGGGCCATGGCTGGCGAGGAAGGACTTAGCCGCGAAATGATGTCGGCCGGCCGAACAGACTTGCTTTCGGCATCGTCAATGCTCATAAGGAGCATTCAAGATGATCAGGGCGAATTGCAGGGAGCGATTCACCGCCGCTGATTTCGATTTTATCGTTCGCACTCTGGCCCGCTCGCCTGACGATAACGTGTCGATTGTCGATCTTTTGAGCGACGCTGATACTCGCGACGCCGTGCTCGACCATCCCCGCCTAGTCAACGCCATTCTTTCCAACCCCGCTCATCTGCGGATTTCTTCGCAATTTTATTTCTACGTGCTCGCTCGCCACGTTTTGCAACATGCTGGAATCGGTGATCGCAAGTTGTGTGATTACGTGGGTTCGCTCTTGGAAACTTTTTCTCGCGCGAGTCAGTTAGATCGTCCGGACAAGATCGAGAATTGCGCGCATGAATACATTTCCGACATGCTCATTGCGCTTCAGCGGATGACTCGCGAGCAAGCCTTTCTTCTTCGCGCGCACATCGGAAACTATTCCCTGTTCGTGAGCGGCATTTTTCACGAAAGCGCGCAGCGCCGGCACGAACGCGGTGGCCCGAACCTGAGATTTTACGAGGAGATCGGCCGAACGAATTACCAACTTGTTGCATCCCACGAAACCGCGAAGCGGTGTGAGCTCAGTGATGTTTTCGAAAATCTGGCTGAGCGATTCCGCGGTGTTCGTCTGGCGTTGAACGATCTCTCCGACCGGTTGCTCAATCTCGACGATGACCAGCGACCTTCGCTCGTTTTGTGAACGCAACGCTCTTTAGTCAGATTCAAAAGCTTCTGGAGCGCACCTATGCCCAGGTCGGAATCAATCTCGAAGATTGTTTGATTGACCGGCATCGTTGCGCGCAATTGTCGATCCTCGCAGGCAGATCGGCCCGGGAATTGAGTGAGCTGGCGCGAACTTTTCTGCGCACCGCGGACAATCGCCTTTACGTCGGAATCTATTATTCGGGCTGGTTAATCGAGCAGCTCGAGCGACACGATCCGCGAGCCGGATTGAGCGACCGCAACATAGGGTCTCTGATCGCGTTCGTCGAAGAAATCAATCACGCGCTCCACGCTGCGCTTCAGTTCAAGAACGGTGCGCGCGAGATCGCCTCGGAAGATTTTGCTCGCAACCTTGAACTCCAGGCCCAGGTCGATACTTATCTGGTCCTGCTTTTGTTCGTCGCTTTCTTTCGCAAAACCCAACGCGTTTCGCGCACCGACCGGCGCTGGTTACGATTTCATCTTTTCGAGCGCCAATGTCCGAAGGCGTTCGCCGATCGTAATTTGAGCGCGCGTTATCTGGAAACGACCGAGCTGGCAGCGAGCTACACACATTTCCTCGACAGTCTGAACGGAATACGTCGACTCGATGAGATCCGCAGATTTCGATCGCTTGATTATTCCGAAAAGAAAACACGGATTCTCGCGCTGCCGGCCGGCGAAATCTTATCGCGGCGCGTGAATTTAATTTGCGAAAACTGAAACGCGGTCGCTAAATACCGGTCGTGTTCAGTTTGACTTTGCTCGGCAGCGGCAGCGCCGGAAACAGCGCCCTGGTTGCGACCGACCATTGCAAAATTCTCATCGATGGCGGACTGAGCGCGCGGCAAATCGCCCTCCGACTCGAGCAATGCGGCGTCCTACCGGAGCAACTCGACGGTATTCTGCTTACCCACGAACATGGCGATCACGTTTGCGGCATCGAAGTTTTTTGCCGGAAGTTTGATGTTCCGATCTACGCGAACTCGCAAACCGCCGAGGCGATTCGCTGCGGTTGTTCTTTAGATCAACATCGAAACTGGCGAATCTTTCGCACGGGCGCCGAGTTCAAGATTTGCGATGTCACAGTGCAAACGTTTCCAGTACCGCACGACGCCGTCGATCCAGTCGGCTTCGCATTTTACGCCGGCTCAAGCGGACTCGGGTTCATTACCGACCTCGGTTACGCCACGAAAATGATTGTGGAGCGATTGCGGCAGGTGCACACGCTCGTGATCGAAACCAATCACGATGAAAAACTCTTGCAGAAGGATACTCATCGGCCCTGGCCCGTGAAACAACGGATCCAATCGCGGCATGGGCATCTTTCCAATAATGCCGCCGCGAGCGTGATTGAAGAATTGGTTTCGGGAAAGATCGATCGCGTCGTGCTCGGACATCTCAGTCGCGATTGCAACACACCGGAGCTTGCCCTCCGAACCGTGCGAGACGCGCTGAACAAATCCGGCAAGATCGACATCGAACTCTTTTGCGCGACCCAATCGGAGATCAGTCCGCGTTTCCGGATCGGCGAAACCATGGTCGGCGCGTTCCAGCCAACTTTTGAGAACGGATTTTTCCCGGCGGCATGAACGCAGCTTTGGCGACTGAAAAACCGCCGCCGACAAACGCGGTCAGCGGTAAGATGAAGATTCGCGATGCGCGCGAAACGGATCTTCCGGCCATCATTAAAATTTACAACGCCGCGATCGCTACCCGCATTTCCACGGCTCAACTCGAACCGGTCACGCTGCAAGAACGTCACGACTGGTTGAAAGATCATTCGCCGAACCGTCACCCGTTTTGGGTTTTGGAAATCAATCACAACGTCGTCGGTTGGTTAAACGCTGAAATCATTTCTGCCGCGCCGGTGCCTATCGCGACACCGCCGAAGTCAGTGTCTACGTCGACGAAAGATTCCGGCGACGCGGAGTTGGTCGCGCATAACTTGCCGAAGCACTCAACCGGGCACCGACACTCGGCATCAACGCCATGGTTGGACTGATTTTCGCGAACAACAAACCGAGCCTGCGATTGTTTGAGCAGGTCGGATTCGAAAAATGGGGACTGCTTCCGCGCGTGGCGCGTCTCGATGACGTCGAGCGCGATCTTACGATGGTGGGCTGGCACGCCTGAGCTCGGCAATCTGCCTCAGACTTCTTCCGGACCGACGACCAGATGAATCACACCGCCGGGATCGGAAACGAAGAAGCCATTGAAATCTTCGCGTAGGTTTTCCACTTCATCCCGGCGGGCGACGCCGTGAACTTTTAAAAACGACGCGGCTGCCTCGGTGTCGTTAGTCTCTATCTCGAGCCAGATATCGGGATGACTCAGGTTAGGGATTTTGTCGATCCAAAGCCGATTGGGGCCAAATTGGAAAATGCAGCCGTCAGCTTCCTCCTCGATCAACGGCAGACTGATCGTGTCGCGATAAAAGGCAACGGTTTGCTCATATGTGTGCGCCGGACATTTGATCGCGATGTTGGCGCCACCGGAAAATCGCGGACCGTCGAGTTTCGCAACCATGCTGTCGATCTAAGCCCGCGTTTCGTCGCGGTCAAAGATGCTCGAGTAATTTTTGCGCTACCGTCTTGGCTTTTTCCAACGCGACCGCGTCGTTGGAGAATCCGCTGACGCCAATGGTCAGAAACGCCCCGCCTTTGGCGACGTAAAGCATCAGCACGCGTGAAGCGAATCCGCTGTCGCTACCTGTCGTAAACATTTGAGCGGCATCACCCACGCCCGAGACATTTTCCGTCGACCCGTTGGCCTCCCCCATCAGTTGAAGCTCTTTGTCCGGGGCAATCGCATTTGGTCCAGGCAATTGGAGCCGGATCACCAGCGATTTTCCGTGATGGACGCTGTAGTAATTGCACTTCGAGTAATATCCATCCGCGCCTTCGCCGCTGCGCGGGCTCGGATCTTTTACCGGCTCGCCCAGGATTTCTGCAGCGTCCTCCTTAGTGAGTATCCGGGCGACATCGGGCCGCGTGTCGGCGGCCACGGATGCGTTCGTTAGGCCGGCGCCCAAAAGAAAAACGCCAATCAATTTTCGGATCGACATCATCAACCGCCAGCTGCGCCCGTCCCGCCGGGCTCGGTCATCGAAACCGGATCGAGCACGCGCTCGAGTTCTTTCTCCGGCAAAATCTTCTTCTCACGACAGAGTTCGCGGACCGTCTTTCCGGTCTGCACGCTTTCCTTCGCAATCTCAGCCGCGCGATCGTAGCCGATCTTAGGGGCCAGCGCTGTCACCATAGCCATCGACAGCTCGACAAGTTCTTCGCAACGCGTTTTGTTCGCCTTGATTCCGGCAACGCATTTCTCGCAAAAAACGTCGACGGCGTTGGCGAGGATCCGAATCGATTCGAGAAGGTCGTGCGCCATCACTGGCATCATGACGTTGAGCTCGAAATTGCCATTCGCGCCCGCCCAAGTGACGGTGGCGTCGTTCCCAAAAACCTCCGTGCACACCATCATCATCGCTTCGCACATCACCGGATTGACTTTTCCCGGCATGATGGAGCTGCCCGGTTGTGTGGCCGGCAATTGAATCTCGCCAATCCCGCACCGCGGCCCGCTGCCTAACAAACGAATGTCGCTGGCGATCTTGAACAAGCTGGTCGCGATCGTCTTCAGCTGACCGCTTGCTTCAACTACTGCGTCTTTGCCACCTTGGGCTTCGAAGTGATTTTTCGCTTCGTAAAACCCAATCCCGGTTCGCTGTTCGATGTGACGCAGCATTTTCTTGGGAAGATCGACATGCCGGTTCAAACCAGTGCCGACCGCGGTGCCGCCAAGCGCGAGCTCGCGCAAAACGTCGAGCGCTTTTTCGGCGCGCTGTTTTCCGTAGGCGACCTGTTGGGCGTATCCAGAAAATTCCTGGCCGAGTCGGACCGGGGTCGCGTCCATTAAGTGTGTCCGGCCGATCTTGATAATGTTCCAAAATTCCTTTGTCTTCGCTTCGAAGACGGATTGCAATTTTTGGAGTGCCGGCACGAGGTGATTTTTCAGTTGTTCCGCCGCGCTGATGTGGATCGCGGACGGAATCACGTCGTTGCTCGATTGGCCCATGTTGACGTGATCGTTCGGATGCACCAGCTCGCGCGATCCGATTTTTTTGCCAGCTAACTGCGCGCAGCGGTTGGCGATGACTTCGTTGGCGTTGGTGTTTGTGCTCGTGCCGGAACCGGTCTGGAAAATGTCGAGCGGGAAATGCGGGTCCAATTTCCCCTCGATCACTTCTTCAGCAGCTTGCACGATCAAGGCCGCGCGTTCGGCGTCGAGCAAACCGAGGTCGTGATTGGCCTGGGCCGCGGCCCACTTGATTGTGCCGAGCGCCCGAATGAACGGCCGTGAAAACCGATAGCCGCTGATCGGGAAATTCAGGACTGCGCGTTGAGTGGAGGCGCCATAAAGCGCCGATTCCGGGAGCGACATCTCTCCCATCGAATCTTTCTCCATCCGCATCCCCCCGCTGGCCATGCGTTATCTGCGCAAGCTCGATGCTTCGGCCGCGACAGCTGTTTCGCCGTTCCGCCCGTTTTCTCTCTCGAAGACGGTGATGAACATTGGCGGAATATTTTGCAGGAAATATTCGGACTCCGCGTGCTCGAAAATTTTGGCGTGCTGCTTTAGTTCGTTGGTTACCTGGTAAATGATGAATCGGCCCCCGGGCGCGAGCGCGTCATGCGTCTGTCGAAGCAGCGCGCGTTTCTTGTCGATCTGAAGAATGCTAAACGGGATGCCGGACACAATGTAATCGCACGGACCGATACCGCGCCGACGCAGTTCCTGCGAGAGATGCGTCGCGTTGTCATTGATCACGTGTACTCGTGAGTCGTCGCTGAATTGACGGCGCAGATCGCGCGAAAAGGCGGCGTCGATCTCGAAAAGGAGCAACTGACAATCGGCTCGCATCCGCCTCGCGATCTCACGCGAGTGCACGCCTTCACCCGGTCCGTATTCGGCAATGACTAGGGCTCGGTCGAAATCGATCTTATCGGCTACGCGTTCGACGAGTGCTTTCGAGCTCGGCACGATCGAGGCGATTTGAAACGGACGTTTCAGGAATCGCTTGAAGAAAAGTGCGCTCATCGAAAATCGAATAGTCACCCTCTGGCCGGGCATTGTCCAGTCGCGAGTGCCGAGGTCAGGCGAGCCGCCAGCCGTTCCGGGACCTGGGTTTAGGCCGAAAACTCGTTAGGGAGCAAAGAAAGCATTGACATAGATTCTAGAATTTATAATGCTTGCTCGCGCGAAATGTCTTGCCCATTTTCGCGTGAATTGGTGATTTTCCCACATGCATAACCTCCTAACGGTGAAGGAAACGGCTAAATACCTCCGTATCCCGTTGCCTACCGTTTATTACCTTGTCCAGCGCGGTCAGCTTCCGGCTATCCAGATCGGCGGCCGCTGGCGGATTAAGAAGTCCTCCCTGGATAAAGACATCTTGAAGGAGGACAAATCCGGGCAACCTACCGTCCTAGTGGTCGACGATGACGAAAGCCTCCAAAATCTTTTCAAACTGTTCCTCCGCAAAATCGGTTTTAGCCGAGTTGTGGTCGGCACGGTCAAAGAAGCGCTGGCCGCGCTCGAAAAACAAAAATTCGATTTGGTCTTTCTCGATCTCAAGTTACCGGACGGCCCAGCTGATGATGTGTACGACGCGATCAAGGAGAATCAGCCGGAGTGCTCGATCGTTATCATTACCGGCTATCCCGACAGCGCGATGCTTGATCGAATCCTTGCCAAAGGGCCCATCACAGTTCTGAAGAAACCGCTCAAGGTCGAGCAATTGAAAGAGACCGTCCGCATTCTCGGCCACAAAGAAGCGGTCAAGCTGGCGGCGTAAGATCGACAATCAACCGGGCGGTCTTGACTGGCCACTGATCACCGCTCACTTATCATTTCTGTCGAAGTGCGCGGTTAGCTCAGTGGTAGAGCACTACCTTGACACGGTAGGGGTCAGAGGTTCGAAACCTCTACCGCGCACCATCTCTTGCTAGATTCGATTGATCATTTTGTGCAAAAACTTCCACTTCGATTTCCTTTCTCGGTTCTTGCAGTCGCATTGTTGCAAGCACAGAACAATCCGTCTCAGAATGACGGCAGACAGATTGTCTTTACGACGATTTCTGGTCCAGTGCGGAATGCTGTCGTTTATGCGCCCAATCCAGTAGTTCGGTCCAACTCGCTGCCGCAGAATTTACGCGCTCGTGGTGTTTTCAAGATGGATCTCGACAACGGGATCCCTTACGACGTACGGGTCGTTCAGAGCACGGGATACAAAATTTTAGACGATGCCGCTGTCGAAACCCTACGAACCTGGCGCTTCAGACCTCATCGACTGGTTTGGGCCAGCCTCCCACTTGAGTTTCGAGCTGCGAGTTCGTCTAGAAAACGTTAATTAATGCGCGATAGCTCCGAGATCTTGAAAGCTGCGATTGCCGACGGCACGAAAGTCTTGCAATCGCTAGCCGGTCTCGAACCGCGAATCGCGCAAGCGTCGGACCTGATCGTGAATTGCCTAACGAGTGGCAAAAAGGTTCTCGCCTGCGGCAACGGTGGCAGCGCCGCGGACGCGGCCGATTTCTGCACCGAGTTCGCCTGCCGGTTTGTCGAAGATCGGCGCCCGTATCCGGCGATGAATTTGTCCCAAGGTGGCAGCTTGATCACGGCCATCGGCAACGATTACGGATTTGAAGAAATTTTCGCGCGCCAAGTTCGGGCGTTTGGAGATTCCGGCGACGTTCTCATCGCCATCAGTACCAGCGGCAAATCCAAGAACATCCGGCGGGCCATTGAAGAAGCGCGCAATTGCAAACTAAAGACGATCGCTTTGCTCGGACGCGATGGCGGATCGTGCGCCGGCCTGGCCGATGTCGATCTTATCGTGAAAGACGATTCGACCGGGCGGATTCAGGAGGCGCACAAATTCATCCTTCACGTCATCTGCGAGATCTGCGAAGGGCGTCTGCCGCGCAAATGACGTTCGCTCAGGCGGCGCGGGAGCCTCAGCTTTGCAACCGCGAGCGATTCCGGTAAATGATGTCGATGTTATGAAAAGAATTCCCGTCCTATTGATCGCGTTCTTTCTTAGCGTTGAAATGATTTCGGCCGCGGCAGTGCGTTATGAAGCCAAGACCTGGCGCGCGGTGCAGACGTATGAGGTTGGGACTTTAAGTAAGAATCTCGACAGCCACGTCCGCGAACTCGTGGCTTTGAAGTGCAATTTTCGCGGCAAAGACATTCGTCACACCAAACCGAACTGGTATCAAAGCTCGGTTTGGCAGCCGATCGCCGGCCAGAGCGGCAAGTTCGCGGATGTTCCGGTAATGGTCGCGAAACCGGACTTAACCGCGTTCAAATCGATCCCGACTGGTTCGAGCGGCGGGGAGATCACGCTTTACGGGCGGGTCGAGTACGATGTTGCGGCTCGTTACTATTTCGTGCGTTTGGTCGGGCGCAACGCTACCACCGATTCCGCGGGCAACGCGACCGTGACCTGGTAGGTCAGCTTCGTTTCAAACGCCGCAGCTCATTCAGCAAAAAATTTCCGACTCGACGCGCTCGGTTTCGGAAAGATCGCCACAGCCCGCGATCCACAAAATAGGTAAGCAGAATGCTGTCCCGGGTTTGCACTTCCGGGCCGACCGGATCGGCCGAATGCCAGGTATCGTGCGCGACGGCGAACGCATAACCGCTGTTGGGCGCGAACGGCATCTGCGTCCGCTTCGGTTTGCTGCCGTCCGGCAATCGTTCGTGAAAAATCGTGCCGATGTTGGTGTGAGCATTGTCCGCCGGCAGATAAAGCTGCACGGTGATTCCTTTCCACAGACTGTCGGTGTGTTTGAAAACGCGGTAGCCCGGAATGTCCCGGGTCAGGATCGGCACCGGATACATTCCGACGCTGTCGAAGTTTTCGCCGAAGCGTTTCTGCAAACCGGGTCCGAGTTTCTTAGTGAGCGCTCTCTTTACTTTCTCCGAGCGCAGCACCCGGCCGACCGTATCCCAAACCGTAAGTTTCTCCGACGGCAAATGCCGAATGTATTCCGGAAACAAATCGATCTTGGTCCGGGTTGGTTTCCCGTCCGGGCGACTGCTGCCCATTTTACTTTTCCCCGACATCGGACGGTAATCGTTGTCACCAGGCATCGTCCGCAGCATCTCCGCGTAAAAGTCTGACGGAAAAACGTGGTCGAACTGCAAATGATAAAACGGCGCGGAGCCTTCGCGCGCGTTGCCGACCGATTCGGCGACGAATTCAGTCAAGTCTTTGACTGACCACGTTTGTTCCATTGATTAAATTCTTCCCGTTAACAATGAGCGAGACAACCGAAAAGCGTTCGCGCGTGTCACAGTTGGGCCGCTGGCTGGCCGAACTGATTCTGGTTTTCGTTGGCGTTTACGCCGCGTTTTGGCTGAACAGTTATCAGCAGCACCAGCAGGATGTGAAACGGCGCGATCAAATCCTGGCCTACCTGGCGCAACGATTAGAGGACGGAATTAACAGCGCTAAAAATGATGGCGCCGACGAAGAAAGGGTAGTTGCTGCGTTCAAACATTCTCTAGAGGCCGGTGAAATGCCGCCGTTGCGCCCATTTTCCTTTTCGACCGATTACAATCCGGCAGACATTGCCACGTTACTCCAATCAGGCGGGATCGAGTTGCTCGACGTGAAGACCCTGACCGTGCTCCGCCAACTCGAGTCCACGGTTCGCGGCGACTTGAGTGCGATAGCTCATTTCGAAAAACTTAGCGACGAAATGATTGTGCCCAATCTCGACCAGGACATTTCCTTTTTTTATGATCCCGGCACCAAAAAACTGCGGAAGCGATTCGAAAAATACCCGGAAGCGCTAGACCTAGTCGTAAAACTCTTCCACGACATGGAGGCGACCCAGACAGACTTGCTCAAACAAATTCAAGCCGAACGGCAACGCCACTAAATGATCTCAACCATTCGATTCGTCGCATTTCTTTCACTCATCACCGCCGCTGCTCTTTTTGCCGCCGATTATCCGGCACCGACTGAAGGCGATTACACCATTAGCGATTTCAAATTCACTTCCGGCGAAACGCTGCCCGAACTGCGGATTCATTATCGAACTCTCGGCAAGATCGACAAGAACGCGCAGGGCCAGGTCACGAATGCCGTTCTCGTCGGACATGGAACGACTGGGAGCGGCGCGCAATTCATTCGGCCGGAATTTGCTGGTGAACTTTTCGGAAAAGATCAGCCGCTCGACGCGACAAAATATTTCATCGTGCTTCCGGACGGAATCGGCCACGGCAAATCGAGTAAACCGAGCGACGGCATGCACGCGAAATTTCCGCGCTACGGCTACCTCGACATGGTCGAAGCGGAGCATCGGCTGCTCACCGACGGTCTCGGCGTGAATCACGCCCGCCTGGTCATGGGCACGTCGATGGGCGGAATGCACACCTGGCTCTGGGGCGAATCGCATCCCGATTTCATGGATGCGCTCATGCCGCTGGCCAGTTTGCCGACACAGATTTCCGGGCGAAATCGTGGCTGGCGTCGAATGGTGATTGACGCGATCCGGAACGATCCAACCTGGAACAATGGTGAATACAAAACGCAGCCGCCGAGCCTGCGCACCGCCGCGGAAATGCTCTGGTTGATGAGCAGTAATCCGGTCCTTCGCCAAAAAGAGGCGCCAACGCTCGCGAAGACCGATGAAGTCCTCGACAAATTCGTCGATCAAATCGTGAAAACCGACGACGCGAACGATGTTCTCTACGCCCTCGAAGGGTCACACGATTACGACCCCGGTCCGAACTTGGAAAAAATTCAGGCGCCGTTGCTGGCCATCAATTCCGCGGACGATTTAATCAATCCGCCCGAGCTCGGAATCTTAGAGCGCGAGATCAAGCGCGTCCCGCACGGCCGCGCGATTGTGATTCCGATGAGCGAAAAAACCCGTGGCCATGGCAGCCACACCATCGCTGCGCTTTGGAAAGATCAGTTGTCGATCTTGCTTAAGGAATCACAGCATTGAACAACCGCGCGATGGCCGAAAAGTTTGCAGAACTTTCCACACCGCTGATTACTGATGCAGCGTTGCGGCTGAGCGTCCCGATCAGCATCGCGCCGTTTGGAATTCGGCCGGTGATCACGAGCAGCCGAGTCGCAGGCCGCTCGCTTCCGGCAAAACACTTCGGCAGCGTCGACGTTTTTCTCGAAGCGATGACGTCAGCCGAGGCCGGCGACATTCTCGTGATCGATAACAATGGTCGGACGGATGAAGGTTGCATTGGCGATCTCACCGCATTGGAAGCGAAAGCGAACAAGCTCGCTGGAATCATTGTTTGGGGCACGCATCGCGACACTCCGGAGCTAAAACAGATCGGCTTCCCGATTTTCAGTTACGG